>NZ_JAVKPK010000150.1:0-1243 GCF_031461075.1 Methanosarcina baikalica
GATCAGAAAGAAAGGATCAAAAGTAGCCAGGTGGATTCTGACACAGATTGCTAATGCAGAAGCAAGAAAGAAAAATAGCAGGTTAAAAGAGTATTTTAACAGGAAAAAGAAGTCGATTGGACATGCAAAGGCAATCATTGCCCTAGCAAGGAAAATTGCCACAATTATCTGGCACCTAATTATAAATGACGAGATGTATGAAGATGAAACAGGATATATAAAAAGGGAGAAATTCAAAAAAAGAAGATTGTTGAAACTGAGATTTTCTCGGTTGATGAACGGATTAAAAGAATTAGCGGAATATTCGCAATTATAGGGAAAAAGGATCAAGAGAGCACATGAGGAAGATATCCTCATGTACTTTCATGCTAAATTCGAAGTTACTTCTCACAAAAAATCAGGGCAAATAGAAGTTCTCTACATTGGCCAGAAAGACTGGCCCTTACTTGTGATTTGCTTGCACATGAAACTCTTCATCTGCCTGCACTTACAGAGGAAGAGTTTCGGAGTTGCAAGTTCAATTAACAGATTTAGGAGGCGTTTTTCAGTTTTTGTCTGTTGGGTAGACACTTATTTATACCCCTAACTTATATTTAACACTTATCTTTGTATTCATGTTATATTGTGTCATTATCGTATATTATAATATTACTACATTAAAAGAAAATACAACGTTGAAGGAATAGTGTTACAAAGACCAGATTAACATAATGATAAAGTAGAGTCGTCCCAAAAATTACGTTGTTCCTACATTAATAAGAGTTTTAGAACCATTTTCCTGATCAGTAAATTAATTGAGAATTCCATATTCGAGATATGGAGACTTAATTCTAAGCTTTGAGATAGTTTTTATGTAAAATATCTGATTCTGTGTACATGTAAGTTCGATCAGGAGTTCTTTTTTGGACAATAATAGATATTCAAATTCTCTCTATTGATGTTGGGTCTCTATCTCTAATTATTGATTTTGAGGTATTATGGGAATTTTTTGAATTTTGATAAGTCTTCTTTTCTTTGGGGTTAAAGTTGTTACTTCAGTCGAATACCCCTAGCTTGCAGCGAGATCTGTTCGAGTCAGCACAACTATTCTTGTTATAATTATAAATAATTTTCATACTTTGTATTAAATCACAACTATTTTATGTTATTAGATTTTATAGCTTTTAAAATCTTAAAATTTAGTTTTTATTTGAGTATTTTATTTGGGTAGATACTATGACAGAAAACACTTATATTCGTGCTA
>NZ_JAVKPK010000151.1:0-1203 GCF_031461075.1 Methanosarcina baikalica
GTTCTTGATGCCACTTTTCACGAACTTTATTGTAAGTGTCAAATTCTTCAAGCTTTTTTTGATGAATTTTGTTGACCTGTGCTTTATCTCATCAAACTCATATCGCATCAGCGATATGAATAATTGAGCAATAAAGCCCAGAAGAATAGCTCCATAAATGCTATTGTCTGACCAAACCCTTAACGGCTTAATCTGTATTTCGTTCTTCAATGAGTCAAATATTTTCTCAATAGAGTCCTTTTCTCTATATATTTCCAATGCCTCTTCAAGTGTCAAATTCTTGTTCGATTTCAGGCAAAAAAATCCTTCTCTTCCATTAATTATCGAATTTTTTAGGAGTTCTATTGCTTCTTCATCACTAAGCTCTTCAAGTTTAGTTCTGAATGAGTAATCAATCTCAATCAACTCATTGTTGACTCTAAACTTCTTAGGAAGCTTTTTATTCTTTGTAATTACTTCCTGGATCTCTTTTGCTTCTTGCAACTTCTTGAGAACAGTTCTTGCTCTTGCTTCCAACTGTTTCTCTTGCAATGATTCTGAGAAATAGAAATACTTAATGCTATTTGGCTTTACGATTTTTATCCCATATATATTTTTTTCAGGATCTATCAGTTGAGCTATTTCTAGATCAAAGCTCTCAATGATCTTATCGTCACTTGAATTCAGTTTCATGGAAGTAAGATACGTCATCTTATCTTCTTGTATTAGCTTAATGTTGTCAACTGTATTAGCTCCTTTGTCAAAAATGATGAGAGAACCTTCTTTGAGTCTACTTTTTACCTGGTTATAAGTATCAGGAAAGTGCTGAAGATCAAGAACATTTCCTCTATTCACAGTAATTCCAATAGGTATGTTTATAGGTTTTTTGAGTTCACTAACTCCAACTGTTATCTGTAGCTTATCAGGCCTATGATCTCTACTATATCCGTACTTACCAAGGTTGGACTTAGTGCCGTGAAGAACTATACTTGTCCAGTCGAGGTTTATGTCTGTCTCTTCAAAATCGTAAACCAAAAACAGACTGCTTAGAATATCCGAAATAATTTCCTCCTTGTTACGTCCCAGGATTTCAAGGGTTCTATAAAGGACTCGTTCATTAAAGCTCTCAAGGTTTAAGATATCGAGAATTTCTTCCTGATTTAACCATTTGCCAGCTTCTTTGATACTAAAATTCTCGGTGAGCTTATAGCTCACCAACCCTAT
>NZ_JAVKPK010000152.1:0-1167 GCF_031461075.1 Methanosarcina baikalica
ACCAGAAACTCCCCCTTGTAGATTTCCAGGTTTATTCCCTTAAGGGCTGCAAACTCAACCTCTCCCATCTCGTAAATTTTCCAGACATCGGTAAGTTTGATAAGAGGATCTTCTTCATTTTTAGAAATCCTTATTGCGTTAGAACTTTTAGTAGAATCATTTCCAGAATTATTGTATGGATTGATTTTTAGATCCTCCCTTGAATCATTCCCCTCTGAATCATTCTCAGATTCATCGTTGAAACTCGCCGCTTTTTCGAGCGAATTCATAATTTTTGAGGGATCTAACTTCGTTTTAAAAGACTCGATTATTTCAGTAAGTGTCATATACAGCCTCTAAATTCTGTCAGCGCCTCTTCAGGTTGCCTGAATAAGTTTGCTTTTTTGTACTCTACCTGAAACATTTATTTCATCTAAACTTTTTCATACTGTTGTTTGACTTATTGTTATTTGATTGTTTTTATTGAATTACAGGATTGATAACAATAACAGGTTGATAGCTAATTTGCGTTTTTTGAGGCACCTGCAAGATGCATAGTGCCTCGTATAGTGTCTCGTTTTATGGAATGTAGGTTTTTGACTGCGTCCTTATTTCGCTCTTCAAATGGGAAAATCTGAGTATCGAGTTAAGGATCTCCATAAAGTGGCGATTTATCCTGTTTCTATGTGCTCCTTTCTCATTGAGCCAGGATTAAGGCATCTGTCAGATTCAGAACGTCTTATCTACCAGCTTCTCAGGAGTAGGCAGTCATCCCCTTCATTGGCATTTAATAATAAAAGCATACTTAGCTAAAAACAGGAAATATAAGGAATTAATTTACCAATGAAGCTTTTTTGGACACAATATACACTATTTACTCTTTAATAGATCTCTAAATGGAAAATGGAATCTCAATAAAGTATTATTTGTTGCGAAGTTTTCTCAAAAGGGCTTCAGGCCTTCCATAAGAGCTATTTACTTCGACAAAACCGGGGTTTCAGGTATTATTTTTTAGTGCCTTACCCATTTCCGTAATCTCATCTGACACTGAGAGGCAAGAATTTTTCGAGACTTCTAACAGAGCCAACAAGAGATGCTTAAAATCTGGAATAGCTCAAGATGGCATTGTTAACTAAACATATTTAACTCTTTATTTCTGTATTTCATCAATAAAAGAACCGAGTACTT
>NZ_JAVKPK010000153.1:0-1107 GCF_031461075.1 Methanosarcina baikalica
TGCTGCGTATGCAACAGGCACTTTCGGAAACAATACAACCACGTCTAACACGGATAATGAAACTGTAACAGCAGTCCAGAACCCTGCTCTGCTAATCGACAAAACTGTTACAGATGTTTCTGGCAAAGGACCAGACAGAAATGTTACAAAAGCCGGAGATGTAATCAGCTACCAGATTAACGTTAGCAATGACGGAAACTCTAATTTGACAAATATCAGCATTACTGACACTCTAATCAACCTTACAGGTCCAGTGGAGTCTCTGAATGCTGATAGAGTTCTAGAAGTCGGAGAAATCTGGACTTACATCGGAAATTATACTGTTACTCAGGCTGACATAGATATTAATGGTGGAGGAGACGGGTTCATCAACAACACAGCAACAGTTGACTGTGATCAACTTGAACCGAAGTCCGATACTGTTGAAGTGCCTATGGAAAGAACCCCTGATTACGTAATTGACAAAATCGTTACTGATGTTGCTGGCAAAGGGCCTCTAGAAAAGGTCACAACAGCAGGAGATGTCGTAAGCTATCAGATTAATGTGACAAATGCTGGAAACGTTGATCTTATTAATGTAAGTGTTACTGATGACCTGATTGGAAATCTCACAGGACCAGTCGAGTCTCTGAACACTGATGAAATTCTGGAAGTAGGGGAATTCTGGATTTATACCGGAACTTACACAACAACTCAGGATGACATAAACAGTAATGGTGATGGGGATGGCTTCATCAATAATACAGTAACTGTTAGTTTGTATGCAATTGCACCGGCTTACACTATTGAAAAAACTATTACAGATGTTGCAGGACAAATACAAGCAGAAAAGTTGGGTCCGAAAACTGCTAGTGCTGAAGTGCCTATAAAAAGGGAACTGACTTACACCATTGACAAAACTGTTATTGATGTTTCTGGCAAAGGACCAGACAGAAATGTTACAAAAGCCGGAGATGTAATCAGCTACCAGATTAACGTGAACAATAAAGGAAACGTTTTTTTGACAAACGTAACTGTTACTGATCCCCTGCTTGGAAATCTCACAGGTCCAACTGGAGATAATTTCCCTGTTGAAATTCTGAATATTGGAGAAACTTGGACTTACGC
>NZ_JAVKPK010000154.1:0-1098 GCF_031461075.1 Methanosarcina baikalica
ATCTAAGGATCAAAATCGTATAAAAGCAGATTTGTGTAACAGTACCAGGGATTCGTCTGTACCATGGGAGTTTCAAATTGGCTTAAAAAGTTAGTATGTGAGGTGAGTAATGCAATAAATCGAAGACTTTAACGACTATAAATGTAATCAAGATGTACAGTGAATATATTTTCATTTTGATCAAGCTCATTTTTTATTCTGACTGCATCTTTCTCCGGAATCCAGTACTTAAGTCCGTCATTTAACCTAAAACGAATTTCGCACCAGGTAGACTTTTTCACTCTAATATCATATTTATCCAGTATTGCAAGAAATTTTTCGTCCTGGATCGCTTGTTCGGAAACTGCGAAAACGTAATAATTTCCTTCTCTGATAACGTGAGCAGGATAATATATAATCCAGTCTTTGTTCTCTTCTTTCATCCCTTTACTAAGTTCGCTTCTTATGTCCCAATTATCTTTGTCCACCATTATGTAATATCTTTCACCCCTACTAGTAGTATCATATTCCATGCTATAGTTCATAGTCATATTGATATTTTGAAGAATGTCTTTTATTTCTGGCTCCGAAATTCCATCTTTAAATTGAATAGCCATACCACTTACTTGTGCTTCAGGAGCCGGCGTACTAGTATTAACTGGCATTTTTATAGACAGTCCAGCAACTACTACGAGAATCAGGATAACAATAAAAATGACTATACCCTTGTTGATTTTGCTCATACCAACCACCAAAAAGATGAGAAGTTTTAGCTCCTAAAATTTATGGAGAGCCCCAAAACATCGGTTTCTATACTTCATGTGCCAAACCTAGTGTCGCGTCAATCCTCAAAGATTTAACGATTCTGAATAGTTGCAATTGATTTTATACGACATTTTGCTGTTGACTCAACACTAGTACGAAATGGATAATTTAAAGTCGCCAGCGATCGGATTAATGCAAGTCCCGAATTAGTTTTTCCTGAGTTTCCATCCTCCATAAAGACTGGTCAAGCCGCCTAATAATCAGAAGCTTGGAGTAGAGTTATTTTCGCTCGATTCATTTCCACTTGAACTATTACTATTATCAGATTCAGAATTATTATTACTATTATTATTA
>NZ_JAVKPK010000155.1:0-1094 GCF_031461075.1 Methanosarcina baikalica
ACCAAGACTGGGGACTATATCCTGGGGTTTCTGGACGGGTTGCACGAAAGAGAAGGAAAGACAATCATTATTGTGACCCATGATCTTGACATTGTAAAGTATGCAACAAGAGTTGTGTACATAAGAGATGGGGAGATCGAAAAAATCGAAAAACGAACGAAAAATGAACCTGAGGGATTAAAATGAAAAAGTTCTCTTTGCTAACACTTTTACTGCTGTTTTCAGCATTCATATGCCTTGGAGCCGGAACAGCACTTGGCTCAAACGGAAACATAAATTCTGCATCTGTAGAAGTAAATTTAACCAATCAAAACCCTGATACCGCTCGTCCTGGAGAACCTGTTGAACTCACGACCAGCGTACAGAATGTAGGAAATGCTGACCTCAAAGACATAACTGTTACAGTCAATCCGGAATATCCTTTCAGCAAAATATCAGGAGAAAATCTTGTAAAAGAGATCTCCTACCTGAATGCACGGCAGGATGATGACGATGCAGCAGTCCTTAAATTCAAGCTTATGACAGATGCCAACGCTTCAGAAGGCACATATGATATTGATATTACCACCACTGCGAAAGAAAGCGGAGCCTCATCAAACACAGTTACTACTACAAAAACAATCCAGCTAGAGATCAGGGGTAAGGAATACGCTCAGATTGTGACCATAAACAAGGCGAATATTGACATAGCAAAGGAAGAGCCTCTTGAATTCATCATAACGAATACGGGAAACTCACCTCTGAAAAATATGGTAGTCTCCTGGAAAGATCCTAAAGGGGTGATTCTGCCGGTATACTCGGACAACACCAAATACATTAAATATCTCGAAGCAGGCCAATCAGTAACCGTTGCTTATTCAGTAATGGCAGATGTAAACGCAGACCCGGGACTCTACACTCTGGATGTAAATCTTAGCTTTGAAGACTATGAATCCAATACAAAAAGTATACAGACCACAGCAGGGCTTTTCGTAGGTGGAGAAACTGACTTTGATGTTTCCTTTTCCGAAAGTGATGCAGGCGAGATTTCCCTATCAGTTGCAAATGTAGGCAACAATATGGCATATTCGGTGAAAGTATCGGTGCCGGACCAG
>NZ_JAVKPK010000156.1:0-1070 GCF_031461075.1 Methanosarcina baikalica
ATCTATTTTTGTTTACCAATGCCCAGAGTTTATTATTGATCAAAAACGTTCAAAAATAAAAAACCGATTTCCGTATGCATTAAATGCAAAACTTCTTTTTTATTGATGCAGAGACTTTACCGCAAAACCTATGCATCAGTAAAAACGGAAAATCTTGCTTTTTGTTCTGCACTTAAGTGAAGGCCAGATCAAACTCTCTTTCACAATAAAAATGCAAACTTTCGCTACATTGGAAATTTAATCATGGAAACATTAACTGCATAATGGCGGACGACCAAAAAGTCTAACTTCTAAAATAGAGTTTCCTCAGGATTTTCCACTGCTTGACCAGTAAACCTGATAAATTAAGAATCAGGAAAAGATCTTTAAGAATCTCCATTAGGAAAAAGAAGAGTTTTTGTTGACGTAACATTGACACTGTAAATGCGGTCTAAGTTCAAAATTTGTTCTTTTGAAAGACCTGAAACATTAAATTCAACTTGCCCTTTGACATGGATTGTAGAATGGGGCCTTATGGTTTTATTATCGATTATTTTATGATCTTCGGTTAGTACTCTTGCTAAAAAATCTTTTGTAAAAAGCAGTTCAATAGAATCCAGGTAAATTTTTTCATTTCCCCCGTTATATAAGGCAAAATCGTAATTATAAGCCTGTATGCTGGTATCATTTACATTATCAACAGAACCTAACGTTTGTGTGGCCTCTACTATTTTCAACCCATCTTCTGCCTGAGAAGAATCATAGTTTTCCTTAAACCCAATAAACAATATTGTTAAAACTAAAAGAATTATTAAGAACCCACGTGTTAAATTTTTAGTCATCGTATCCTTCCTGAAACCAAATATAAAATAGTATTTCTGATAGTAGATAATATTTTACCGGTTATCGATTCCAAAATGAATCTATTATTTAATGAAGAATTCATTGATCATTGGATAGATTTGTAAGTTAAGGTTTGTGAATGTATTTGAAATTTTTTAAATCGAAGGGTAGCGTGCTGAATTTTCTACAAAATCATAAGTCTAAAAAGTTACTGGGGAGAAAATTGACAGTGAAATAAATGTGGTATT
>NZ_JAVKPK010000157.1:0-1000 GCF_031461075.1 Methanosarcina baikalica
ATCACATTGATGAGCTTTTCGGGACTAAACATTGGAGACATGAACTTCTCGAAAATTCAGAGAATAATGGTGAAGAAGAAATTGTTAAATTATATCAGGACCGTTTGAATTTGGTTGCTAAATATGTTCGTTCATTCGATATGATAAATGGATCAAATCAAACTATATATCGTCTTGTTTTTGGCACAAATAGTATTCAAGGTCTTAGGAAAATGAAAGAATCGATGTGGAAAGTAGATGGACAAGGAACTTTTACTTTCTCGGATAGAACCGATCCTTTTCAAACTGTTTTGTTTGAGCTAAAACCAGATTATAATGACTTGAAAAAGTTACTTGTCAATAAATTTAAGGGGAAAACAGTTACGATTGATAAAATTAAAGAGTTTATTGTTACTGAAACTGCATATTTGGATTCAAAGATAAAAACTGAGATATTGAAACCAATGGAATATGCAAATCCTCCTGAAATCAGAATTGAAAGCAAAAGAAAAAGGGGAACTTTTCCAGATGGAACTATTATAACATTTATATAATTTAATAAATTTCCAAATCTCTTTTTATATAATATTTTTTATTATAACTTTTCAGCTTTTTTATGGCTTCCTCTCGAAACATTTCCCAGTCTACATTCTTCTGCTGGTTATTATAATTCAATTTTCCCACTTTATATAGATCTACAAAATCGTGAGTTAAGTCAATTAATTCTAGAGATTGTTCTGCAAACCACACAGGTTCAAGTGATACAAATGTATTGATCCCTAATTCATGTGCTTTTTTTAAAGATTCAATTCTTTCTGACGTAGGCGCAGCATTTGGCTCTATTTTAGATCTAAGTTTTTCATCAGTGAATACAAGTGTCACGCCATATTCACTAAGTTCTGGGTTTGCAGCTAACAAGTCTAAATCTCTTTCAGATCTTTTCCCACCTTTTGTAAGTATTGAAACTTTTAATCCATTGGAATGTAATATTTCAATCGCTTTTCTTGTAAGTTGTTCTTTA
>NZ_JAVKPK010000016.1:0-61283 GCF_031461075.1 Methanosarcina baikalica
GGTTTACATATGACCAATTATTAATTTCTCATACAAAACTTCTATGAAAAAATGATTCAGTACTTATATATATCGTGGGAGTTGAGCCACACGTTAACCAACTTTAAACCCAATATATAGTTAGCTAATATTCAAAAACGGTCTCGGAAAAAATACTCTAATTTTTAATGTCGACCTGCCGAAAGCAGGTAGCAACAAAAACTCTTGAAATTATATTTGAATCATTCCTAAGTAATAATTGTTTGCGTATTGAATTACAAAACTATATATATATAATGAGCCGGTTTCCATATATAACTGGGTTTTATATTATATAGGGAGATAGAATATATTTTGAAGAACTTCGTGATGCTCAATGAATTATATTCACTCACACCTTCCTCCAGGTTCTTTTCAATAAAAAAGGGATTTAGAAGAATTATCATAAGGTATGAAAGGTTGGACAAAATATTCAGGACTACTCGAAACCTTATTGACACATCACGCAAAGATTAAAATCAAAAAGCAGAAAAAATTGGCATAATATTGTTATTCCTGCCCATATATTCACCGGATCTTAATCCACTTGAACGGATTTGGAGATGTGTAAAAAAGTCAGTATCTAAAGGATTTATTAAATCGGAAGAATATCTCAAATAAATGACCTCTGGTAAATTTATTAAGTTAGTAAAATCAAAGTCTTTCGCCAAGAGATAGTTGGAAAAGTTTGGAGAATAGATAGAAAGTGTATACAATCCTAATGATGAAACCAGAAATCTTTATCCGGAAAATAAAATGTTGGGATTTACATGATTGTAACTAAAATAATTAAATACAAATATATTATGTGATCACTATCGTCGAGGAAGGAACTACAGTTGAAAGCTGTGAACGTAACAATTATATCATTAAAATAACAAGGTGTTGGATAAAATAAGAAAGTATTAGATATTACAGGAAATTTTAAGAATTGTTTTTACTATTACTTCTTTAATAAGTTATTAATAAATGGACTATTAAAAAATCAAAAATACAATAAAGGGTCGCTATGAATGAAAAAATGAGGCATCTGGAGTCAAAACCATCAACTTCTAGTTTAAAATTAAGTATTATTTCTCTGACCGCAGTTACATTAGTTGCTTTTCTCATGCGCATGCTCTCATATGCCTCGGTTACTGCAAACGGAAGCATAACCTTCACTGGATATGATGACTTCTATCATATGCGGCGCATTCTTTATACAGCTTCCAATTTTCCTCATTCCCTTAATTTTGATTCTTACCTCAATTATCCTTACGGCTTTGAAATTGGGTGGCCGCCTTTTTTTGACCTGTTAGGCGGGCTGCTTGCAAAAGTCCTGGGAGGAGGGCAACCGGATTTGCATACTATCGAATTTGCAGGAGCTCTATTACCGGTACTTCTCGGGATTTTGACAATAATTCCATTGTATATCGCAGCTTCCTCGGTATTTGACAGGAAGACAGGACTTCTTGGGGCCTTCATTTTTGCAGTTCTTCCAGCTCATGTATCTATATCCCGGTTTGGGGCAGTTGACCATCACGTAGCAGAAACACTCCTCTCAACGGCAGCTTATGCGTTTTTTATACTTGCCTTAAAATGGGCAAAGGATGGGTCTTTTTCGCTGACTTCTCTTAAAACCATCTATTCTGAAAAGAAACTTGTAAAATCTCTGGCTTTTGCAGGAGCATCCGGGCTTTGTTTAGCACTCCTTATTTTTACATGGATAGGAGCCCCGATTTTCGCAAGCTTTATTGTATTGTATGCATTGATACAGACCACAATTAACCTTAAGGCCGGGAAAAACTCCGATTACCTTCTTATTTGCTCTATTGCATGCCTCTTTTCAACACTTCTGTTTACCATTCCCCTGTCAGCCGGATCTTTACGTTCTGGCCTGGAAATGAGCGCGATGCACCTTTCCTGGTTCCAGGTATTCTATGTGTTCAGCCTGCTAGCCGGAACCTTTATCCTGTGGGGCTTTTCCTTATATATCTCAAAAAAAGGCATGAACTGGAAGTATTATCCCGGAATTCTAATACTGGTCTTAGGTGCAGGGCTTCTGTCCCTCAGAATTGTTTCCGTTGAATCCTATGCTTTTGTATTTGAGGGAATAAATTTCTTCCTTGGAAAAGGCGAGTACATAGGCACGATTTCCGAAGCTCTGCCTCTATTTTTAGATGCACAGGGAAATCTTTACCTTTCGCCAGTATTGGCTGCTTTCGGATTTTGCTTCCCTGCAGCTCTGGCAGCTCTTTTTCTGCTCGGTCTTGAGTGGAAAGGAGAAAATTCAAAGCCAGAAGGGGTATTTTTCCTCTTATGGACAGTCTTTTTCGCATATCTGGCTATTTCTCAAAGGCGTTTTTCATATCTGTTTGCAGTAAATGTTTCAATCCTTACTGCATATCTTCTCTGGGTTTTACTTGAATCCCTCAACTTTGAGACTGAGGCAAGAAAACTTATAAAATCTGGGCAGACGACTGGAAAAAATACCATGCCTGTCCTTCAGACCGGAAAAGAGACAAAGTTAAAAGCGAAATCAAAACAGAAGATGAATAATGGATCCGGATTAAAAAAAGGGCAGGACCCCGATTACTTCAAACTGGTATCCTCGCTGTTACTGTTCGGGCTTATTTTTATACCCTGCATATGGATGGGCTCTGTTATTGCAAAAAGTACGGGCTCGATTGATCCTGAATGGCAGGACTCTCTCAGGTGGCTTCGAACGTCAACCCCTGAAACTTCTTATTACCTTGAGCCTTCAGAAACTCCTGAATATGGAGTTTTGAGTTGGTGGGACTATGGAAACTGGATCGTTTACCTCTCCAGAAGGCCTGCGATTTCGAACAATTTCCAGACCGGCGTACAGGATTCTGCACTTTTCTTCACAACTGACTCGGAACAGGAAGGAAAGGCAATTATGGAAAAGCTCAAAGTAAAATACGTAATAGTCGACAAACTAATGGCAAGCGGCAAGTTTGGGGCCATCGTTGAGCTTGCAGGAAAAAATATTGAAAATTATGTTGACATAAAGACAGTCAATGGAGAAGGAGGCTTTGAGACCTCGGCAACTGCTAAAAAGGGATTTTTGAATACCGAGATATATAAACTTTATGAACTTGACGGAACAAACCTCGGAAACCTGAGGCTTGTCCACGAAAGCACTGCAGAGAAAGACGATGTCAAAAAAAATAGTGTAAAGGTATTCGAATTTGTCCCTGGGGCCAAATTATCAGGTACTTCAATCCCGAGCCAGCTCGTTACTGCAACGCTTGAGCTCAGCTCGAATACAGGCCGAAAATTTACATATCAGAATAAAGCAGTGTCAGATAAAAACGGTTCATTTGAGATAATAGTACCCTACTCGACCGAAAATATGGCAGGTGGAGTCAATGTTTCATCCGCTTATTCCCTTAATGCAGGAGAAAACATTACAATATCTGGAATCCAGGTAACTGAAAGTGACATTCTGAAAGGAAATCGAGTAGAAGTGAATCTTTCGAAAGTTAACTGAGAATTTTATGAACTGGATTCTTAAGAATAAAAATCTCAAAATAAGAATATTCGGAAAAGTGAGGGGAAAAAGAAAAAGAGAAGAAAGAGAATAAAAACAGTGAGAAAAGGAAGAATAAATAAAGAAATTCTTTTTCTCCTATCATTTCATTGAAAAACTTTTACTGAGTAATTTTTGGAAAGGTCCTTCAGTTTCGTGGACCTCCGAAAATTTCATTTTCATGTATTTTCAACTCCCACAGCACTCAGGAACCTTTTGACTACTGCTTCATTAACCAGCCTCAACAAGGTCTGACGGTCTTTCGTAGCGCTGAAAACCCCGAGAGGGATCTGGGCTCCTGCTGCATTTGCGTGCCCGCCTGCATCCTCTCCAAAAGCCTGGCGCATAATTTCGCCGAGATTGACTCTGATATCGTTGCTTCGGCCGGAAATGTAGATGCGGTCTTCAGTAACTCCAAAGACGACTGTTGTGGATATTCCTTCAAGGCTCAAGAGGTAATCTGCAGCCTGCGGGAGAGTGTCCCTGTCCCTTATGTTTCCGACATTTGAGAGAAGGTAACTCCCAAGCACCTGCCGATTGCGGATGGCTTCTCCGAGCACTTCCAGGGTTTCAATAGCCATTGAAGGTTGCTCAAGCTGATCCAGAATGCCGTGATTCGAAAGGGGATAAAGGTATGAAGCAGCTGAGAGGTCTGCAGGGTCGGTTTTCCTTTTGAAGTCCTGTGTGTCAGTCCGAATCCCGTAGAGCAGAGCCGTTGCCATGGTCTTGGATATATTGATATTGAGCTGTTGCAGATACTTTGTCATTATAGTGGCCGTTGCCCCGAAATTAGGCCGAATATCGATGTACTCGGCCTTTATCTCAGTTTCTCCTGGTGGGTGATGATCGATTACAATGCCCACATATGAATTGAGAGGGACCATATTGTTAACACCGGGGATGGAGCAATCTATCAGGGCAATTTCATCAAAGTTTTTAAGGTTGTGCTCTTCCATTTTGCCAAGGTCAATCCCTAGAAGGTTTACAAAGGCTTTGTTTTCCTGGTGTCCGATCCTGCCATGGTAGAGGATATTTGCTTCCACGCCCAGGTTTTTTGCAATTTCTTTTAAGGCAAGCCCGCTAGATATGGCATCAGGATCAGGGTTATCGTGAATTACAATCGCAAGTTTTTTTTCTCTTATCCCCTTCAGCCACCTTGCAAGCCTGTTGCCCCTGTGAACCGACTCAGCTCTCTCCAGGGAACGGGAAAGGGAGCTAGCAACAAGCTTGGAAGGCATAAAGACATAATCTGCCCCAAGATCTTCCATCTTTTCTTTATTGATAATATCTGAGGCCCGGGAAAATAGCTGGATGTCAGGATTGATTACCTTTTTGAAATTTTCAATGCCCTTTCTGTTAGCCTCGTTATTGGAAGTCAAGAAAAGTATGACAACAGCGTTTTTAAGATCAATCTTATTAACAATCTCAGGGTCGGAGATGTCGCCTACAATCGTCTCAAAGCCTTCTTCCCTGAGGGTCTCTACTTTGGCTTCGTCTTTATCTACGATAATCACAAGCTTATTACTTTCCCGGAGCTCTTTTGCAAGCGCAAAACCAACACTTCCACTGCCCAGAACCAGGTATCTGGGTTTGACTGTGCTCTTAAGGTTGCTGTCCGCATCTTTTGAAAAATTAGTCAAAAGTAGTCCTCCCTGTTGTATATAAGTCCAGATACGTGCAAAGGAAAGCAAACATTTGATCAGAATCCTGCCTATTCACGTTTTACTGCAGTTAGTTAACTTTAACACTGGTTGTAGCTATTTTAAATAGTTCCTTTTACTGATAAATCTCTTAGATTAACAGCTTTTTTCCGAGTAATTAAGTCATTTCGGTATTTAAGTCATCTCGGTATATTATATTATATCGGAATGTAACATATATAGTTAATAACATCAAATAGGTTTTCCTCGGTGTAAAAATAATAAATAAATCGTTTCAATTACTTGAAAGATATATAACCGTTTCTATAACAATCATGAAGTCAAATAACTCAAGCTTACAGAAACATTCGAAAGATTAAGCAGATAGCAGGAAACCGAATTAAATAAACAAGCAGGTAATTATTATGAAGTGCATCAGTTCTTTGAGGATGAAGGCGATAGACAGAAACTGCGAATGCCTTGGCCTTCTACCTATCCAGTTAATGGAAAACGCAGGGGCCGTTATTGCTCAGAATATAAGGGAGAAGCTTGAAAGCGGCAAAGTTCTTTTTGTTGCAGGCCGAGGAAATAACGGAGGAGATGCTTTTGTTGCCGCCAGGCACCTTGCAGGTTCTTCAGGATACATTGTAAAGGTAATTGTTCTGGGAAAAGCCCGGGATATAGGAACCGGAGAAGCTTTCCACAACTTTTCCCTGCTGAAGTTCAGCCGCGTGCAGATACTCGAAATAACAGATTCAAGCCAGCTTAGAGCTGTAGCTTCGGACTGGTTTTCAGAAGCTGACATGGTCGTAGACGCAGTATTCGGGACTGGAATAACAGGGGACATAAAAGAACCTGAGTCCACAGTTATCGACCTTATAAACGGGGAAGGAAAAGCAGGGAAAACCGTAATTTCTGTTGATATTCCATCTGGACTTGACCCTGATGGCGGAGACTTTGAAAAAGCTGTGCATGCAGGGCTTACGGTCACTTTTCACCATCTGAAAATAGGGCTTTTGGGCGAGAAGGCAAAAGAATACACTGGCATGATAAAGGTTGCAGATATAGGAATCTGTGCAGACGCTGAGCAATATGTGGGCCCCGGAGACCTGACGATGCTGCACAGGCGAAAGCCAGAAGGGCACAAGGGAGATTCCGGGAAAATTCTTGTTATAGGAGGCGGCCCGTATTCAGGAGCTCCAGCCCTTGCAGCCCTTGCAGCTCTGAAGGCAGGGGCAGACCTTGTAACAGTAGCAGTTCCTGTGCCTGTAGCCGAAATAGTGGCATCTTATTCTCCGAACCTGATTGTCCGGAAACTCTCTTCAAATGTACTCTGTCCGGACGATCTTTCCATCCTCCCGGACCTTATAAATTCCCATGACGTGGTCGTGATGGGGATGGGGATGGGGAGAGCGACAGAAACTCTGGAAGCCGTCCGAAAAATCCTGCCCTTCTGCAGAAAAGCCGTCCTTGACGCCGATGCTCTCTCAGCCCTCTCAGGCTCTATCTTTGAAGCCCTCTCAGGCAACTGTGAACTGATAGTAACTCCTCATGCAGGAGAATTTGCCCGTCTGCGAAACATGAAAACTCCTGAAAGCTATGAAGCCCGTATCAGAGCCGTCAGAGAGTTTTCTGAGGAAAAAGGGGTTGTAACGCTCCTCAAAGGAAGGACAGACATTATTTCAGACCGAAAACAGACCCTCCTGAATAGGACAGGAAACACAGGCATGACAGTTGGAGGTACTGGGGATGTCCTTGCAGGGCTTACAGGGTCTCTTTTTTCCAGAAATCCGGCATTTCTCGCTGCAGCTTGTGCTGCATACATTAATGGAGCAGCCGGAGACCTGGCTTTTGAGAAAGCAGGAAATGGATTGCTTGCAACGGATGTAATAGAAAATATTCCCCGAATAATTAAAGAGGCAGATATAGGGTGAAAGAGATGAAATTAACTCTAAAGACTCAAGTGTGAAACTGGAAATCTAATACGGCGATTTATTTAACAGTATAATTTATTTAACGCTACGATTAATTTAACACTTCAATTAGCACTTTTATACTGCAAATCTAATATAAAATATTGTAAACGTGCGTAAAGTGGGGGGCAACTGATATGGTACAGGAAATTGAAAGGAAAATTGAGTTAGAAATCGAAAGAAACAGGATAAGGATTAATATTTTTCATGGGGAAGATGAGCAGGTCATAAAACTCAACCTTGAGGAAGCCAGAGAACTTGCAAACGAGCTGGAGAAAGCACTTGATGACTATTCAAAAAGAAAGCAGATAAGAATTGACTGATCAGAGAAGAAAGACTCTGAAATATTGAACAACACGGTAACTGAAAGCCAGATGGGCTCGAAATCAAAATGAAATAAATTCGAGATAAAAATTTCAGGATAAAATACGAAAAACGCGGTGATTTAGTGGAAAAACAATTTACTCATATCGAGTCTGGCAGAGCGCGTATGATTGACATCAGTGGAAAAACTGATATTGCACGATTGGCGCGGGCTGCAGGGGAAATCGTACTCTCCGGGGAGACCTTAGAAAAGATAAAGACTGGAGATGTGGAAAAAGGAAACGTGCTTGCAACTGCGCGGGTTGCAGCAGTGCTTGCAATTAAAAAGACCCCGGAAATAATTCCCATGTGCCATCAGATTCCTATCACTGCTATAGATGTGGATTTTGATATAGGGGAAGGAATGATCTCGGCTGTAGTAGAGGTCAGAACTTTTGGGAAAACAGGAGTTGAAATGGAAGCCCTCACAGGCGTTTCGGCAGCGCTGCTGACGATATGGGATATGGTAAAATCGGCGGAAAAGGACGAGAGCGGAAATTATCCTCATACTTCGATAAAAAATATCCGGGTGCTCGAAAAACTCAAAGGGTAAATACCCAAGAAATTAAACCCATTAAAATAAGCTTTTTAAAGGATGGGATATATCAAGACGGCAGACTGAGGTATATATCTTGAAGATCGTAGGTGGACCAGCATCACAATTACTCGCCAGCCGCACTGCCCGGGCTTTAGGGACAGAACCGGTGCTTTGTGAGTTTAACCGTTTCCCTGACGGAGAACTTTATCTTCGAATCGCAGAAGAGATTGAAAACGAGAGTGTGACCCTTATCCAGAGCACACCCACAGATTCTGACTTTGTTTCCCTGCTCCAGCTTATCGATGCCTGCGAAGGGGCAAGAGAACTCAATGTCGTCATCCCTTACATGGGATATTCCAGACAGGACAAGAAGTTCAAACCCGGAGAACCTATTAGTGCCCGCACAGTTGCCCGCTGCATCAATGCTGACCGGATTTTTACAATAAACATCCACGAAAAAACTGTGCTTGAACATTTCCCGGGCTCCGCATACAACCTTGACGCAGCAAAGCTGCTTGGGGAGCATATCGCAGGTTTTGGCCTCGAATCCCCTATTCTGGTTGCTCCTGATTCCGGAGCCGAAGGGCTTGTAAAGAATGTGTCTTCCGGCCTGGGTTTTGATTACGATCACCTGCAGAAAACCAGGCTCAGCGGAGATACGGTCGTAATCAAGACAAAGAATGTGGATGTAACCGGCAGGTCCGTCGTCCTTGTAGATGATATGATTGCAACAGGCGGGACAATGGCCGAATCTATCAGGATGCTTAGAAACCAGGGAGCAGTCGGTGTTTATCTTGTCTGCGTGCATCCCGTACTTGCAAGGAATGCAGCTCTAAGGCTTTTCAATGCGGGTGTAAAGGATATAATCGGGACCGATACCCTTGAAAAAGCAGAGAGCCGGCTGAGCGTTGCTCCCCTGATTGCAGACGCCCTGAAAGGTCTTTGATAAAATTGCTTTAATTTTTATTACCGTTAACTATTTTTTATATTCTGCTTATTCTTAGTACTATGACCCTTCCAGAAGTATGTCCACTTGATGAAAGCCAGATATGTAAAGGGCGGGAGTGCCACCTCTTCTGCCTTGAGTGGAGAACGAGAGAACCTACCTGCCTTATAGGCTACAGCACAACAAGTAAAATTAAGTCAGGGAAGGCTGATCGCAAAAAGGATACCTACGCTGAAGAGACCTTCCGTAAGTTAGGTAGACAGCCTCTCCCTAAAAGGAAAAACGTCTCTGAAAAGGGAGACTGGACTCCCACGAGGCCCACAGAAAAACCTCCGGAAAGACCTGTTGAAAGGAAAGAGGAAATATTTACTCAGAGCCCGAATTTACAGGAAACAATTGTCAGAAATCCTGACCCAAGAGCTGAGATAAACCACGAAGAAAGGCTGAATGAAAGATACTCTGCCAGTGAAGCCGAGAGAGCTTCCATACGACTGGAAGCCAGGTTAAAAAAAGAGCAGGCTGAACAAAATCCAATTATATGTGCAAAAACTCAGCCAAAAGTCCTGGAAAAGCCAAGAGCCCAGGAAAAAGTAATTTCAAGAGATAAGCACACGACAATCTTTGCATCCTGCGATGCAGATGAAAAAGATAGCTCTTACCCATCAGGCAGAGAAGAAAAAATAATAAAGCCCCCTGAGAATAGGGAAAAACGTAAGAAGCTTGATGAAGTGATGGAAATAGACCTTCCTGACGTTTACGATGAAGAGTTCTGGAGTTAACGGCCCGGAAAAAAGGAAAGAGCCCAGATCTACAGGCAAAAGTTTCGGAAAAAGGTCATCTTGCCCATGAAGGAAAAAAAATCTCTTTCTTCGCGGCGTTTCTTAAGAGAATCTGCGTGACTTCTTTGAGAAATCTCCTGCTCTGGGTTTCAAGGCATTGATTATTAATAATAATATTACTAATATTATATTACTATTAACCATGAGCACAGAAGGAATTATGAAGAAATCAATTGCACGTCTGAGAGAGACTTTTGATATTGTAAAATTCTCGTTTTTCATGCCGCTGAATTTTCATTTTGCATGCTCAGGAAAAAACAAAAGGATATGATTGAGGATGGACCGCCAGACATACCAGAAAATATATAGTTCACTGCACGACTTTAAAGATGTTTTCCGCCTTTCCGAGGAATATGCTAAACCTGCAGGCATGCTAGCAACAATTCTTAACCAGAAAGTCGTGAAAAAGACACGGTTCACACACAGAAAGATTTATTCCAGAGAGAATGAACTCTATTTAAAATGGAAGCAGGGACGTACTATTCTTGATCTTGCGGAATATACCGGTTTTCCTCCAACCCTTATGGCATCTCTAATTATGAAAAATTGTGATATTTCCAAGAAGAATATAAACTGGCTTTTCAAAAACATCGATTTAATCGAAAACCACCGTTTGAGAAAAGAAGTCCAGAAAGCCCTTGCTGCAGACCATTTCTTTTCTCCACATGCTCACGAGATGCAATGTAAGAAAGGTGAAATGGGAGAAGAAGTGATTCGGAAATGGCTCGATGACAGGGAAATTCCTTATTTCACCGAAGCAGATATTCGAGCTCAGGGAGACGGCAAGACCCCCGATTTTGTCCTGGAAAACCCTATACGTATAGATAACCTCATGGTAAACTGGATTGAAAGCAAAGCCCTCTTCGGGGATGATTTCGAACATGAGCATTATTCGAAGAAGCAGTTCAGAGAGTACGCAGGTATTTTCGGAGAAGGTATGGTTGTCTACTGGTATGGTTATCTCGAAAACCTACCTGCAGACGGCTATCTTGTAAAGAACTACAGCTTTTTTGAAGAATACAAAGAAGAAATTGACGGACTGTTCAATTATCTGGTATACTGGTGAATTTTGATATACTGGTGAATTAGGTAACAGATCCGCTTTTCTGCAATCATACATTTTTAAAGCCTTACAATCGAGGACATATTGGTAAGGGGGTCTTTTTCTACCTGAAATATATGGTCTGCAGAATCGATAAGAGATTCGTCATGGGAGACCACGATTATCTGGCCGACCCCTATGCTGCGCATCATATCTATGAGTTTCAAAAGCTGTCTTATATGTCCGCGGTCCAGGAAAACCGTAGGTTCGTCAAAGATCATTGGTGGAAGCCCATCTGCCCTCTCTCCTCCAAAACCGAGAGCAAGCAACCTGTAGATCGCACAGCGCAAGACAAGGTTAAAGATAGCACGTTCACCCCCACTCAGGAGTTTGGGTTCAAGGGGTGTTCCGTCTTTTCTGTAGACTGTAAGGTTGTATTCCGGGTCGAGTTTTATATGGGAATAAGCATTATTTGTGTACATGAAACCGAACATCTCGTTTAAAAGGGCAGAAAGTGCGCCTATATTTCTTGCTCGCATATCAGCCCTGACGCGCATGTAGGTATTCTCAAGTTCTTCGGCATTACCGTATACGGCTTCCAGGTACAGTTGCCTGTTTTCGAGCGCTCTGAGCTCTTCTTTCAATTCCCTGAGGCGTTTTAAGCTATTCTCGACCATACCGATCTCTTTTAAAAGGGCATCTTTTGCAGCAGTCATTTGCCGGATTTTTTCTGTAATGTTTGCCTGAGCTTCTTCGAACTGGGCGCGCTTAAGCTGAAGGTCTTCTAGCCTGTTTCCCTCCAGTTTTTCTTCGAGCTGCTTTACTCTTTCACTCCGTTCAAGGATTTCCCGGTCAAAGAAACCGACCTTTTCTGTAAGGTTCCTGATCGACGCCTCAAGCTCTGCTATTTTGTGCTTTGTGTTATCACTACTGAACAGGTTTGCCTGGAGCTTTTTTGCCTGTAAGAGGAGCTTCTCACTGTCCTGCTGGACTTTTTTCGCCAGCTCTTCTTTTTTCCGCATGGCTTCGAGATACATCCTCAGTGCATTGAGTTTTTCTTTTTCACGGGTTTCCCCTTCTGCAAGTCCTTTCAGCTTCTCATTTAACTCTCCAAGCCTCTGGCCATAGTTTTCGATTAGTGCAAGGGAAGTCCTTATTTTTCCATTCAGGGCTTCAATTTCCGAAGCGTTTTCAGCAAACTTTTTCTCAAAAACTTTTGCCTCTTGAAGAGCTTTTTCACTCTCACTATGAGCTTTTTGGGCCGCCTCCTCCCAGCCCTGCAGGGCTTTAATATCGGGGAGGAGCTGGCCCATTTTAGCCTCAAAATCCTGTTTTCGTTTATTAAGGCCTTCCAGTTTAAGGGAATCTTCCTCGGTTCGGATTCGGTGGATCTCTATCCTTTCTTGCAAGTCCTTTGCCTTATCACTGAGTTTTTCGGTTTCCAGGTAGTAATCTGAGATCCGTTTCTCCAGCTTTTTTGCGTCCTTAAGGCGGTTGAGCTTTTTCTCAATCTCAGCCTGCTGGAGCTTTATATCCATAAGCTCTACTGCATGCTTTTCTTTCTTCTGCTCGGATTCCTCTGTCGTGCATGCAATTTCAGACCCTTTAAGCTCCTGCCCGCAGGTAGGGCATTTTCCTTCGGCAAGCAATTGCAAATTTTTAAGGATAACTTTCTCAAGCTCCTTTAGGGTAGTCTCAAGCTCTTTTTCCTGCCCATGCAGCCTATTTTTGTTTTCCAGCAGAAGCTCGCTGAAATATTCCAGGTCCTCGAGCTGTTCCACGGTAAAGCCCAGTCCCTTTAACCCCGCTGAGGCTTCGGATTTTTGTTCATGGACTCCCAGAACTGCCCTTTCGTTTTCCCGGACTTCCTCTTCAAGAATCTCAATTTCTGTCTTGCCTTTCCGAACTGCAGTCCTGTAATTTTGAAGTTCTTTATCGAGCGTGATTAAATTTATGTCTCCGGTTTCTTTCTCCTGAGAGGCAAGGGCAAGCTTTGCTGACACTTCACTTTTCCTGTCACGAAGAAGGCTTTCTTTTTCTTCCAGTCCCTTTATAAATGAAGGGATTTCGTGAGCTTCTCCAACCCCTGCCTTTTCTTTAAGCCTTCTGTTTTCCTCCTCGATTCTCCGTATACTTTTCCTGTTTCCTTCTATTTCCCCGTTTGTAGCCCCGATATCCGCTCTGCACTGCATGAAAATGCTTTCAGTCTCTACCTTTTCTTTTTCGAGATCGCGCAAGGCCTGAGTGTGGACTTCTTCTTCTCTGAGGAGAAGAGCAAGCTCCTTCGAAATTCCATTTACCTTTTCCCTGGCAAGAAACTCTTCTTTTTCCTGCTGCAAGATCAGGGTTTCAATATCAAGGCTTCCAAAGCCGCATTCTTCCCTGATAAAATTGTTTTCTTCTCCCAGTCCAAGCAAAACCTGCCTTTGTTCCTGGGTTTCCCCTGAGAAGGCCTTTTTTTCCCGGAAACAGCCAGCCTTGTTTTCCTGTGATTTACGGATGGCCTGCTTAAGGGTATCAATCTCCTCCAGGCGTTCCCTGTACTCTGCAATCATCAGATCATGTTTTTCTTTGCGGGCAGCTGCAAACTCTTTTTTTTCATTGAATTCTTTTAAGGCGGAATCGCTTTCCTTTACCTTATGCCTGAGCCCGTTCAGTACGGCAAAAGGCTCTGTGCTTTCAATTCCCTCAATCTCGGCTTTGACACCCGTTAGGCTGTTTTTCGCGTCCCTTTCAAGCCTTCTGACCGCTGTTTTTGCGCTGCCTGCCCTTTCCCTGTATTCTTCAAGCTTGCCAAGCTGCAGCAAATCATCGATCATGCGCTGCCTGTCTTTCGGTTTCGCATTAATAAGTACATCAATTTCCCCCTGCCGGATGTAAGCACAGTTCCGGTATGCCTCTTCATCCATATTCAGGAGGGAACAGACCTCTTCATAAGTCCGCGTGGCCTGATCTACAATACTTTCCCCGTCAGCATAGAGCACGCATTTGGAGCTCGAAGCGTTTTCACTTTTAAGAGAATACCTGAAAGCCTGCTCGATAAGGTATTCCCGCCCTAAATGCTCGAAACCCAGGCAGATCTTTGCATTCTCAGCCCCTTTGAAGATTACGTCCGCAAGCACAAAATCCTTTGAAAGGATCTTGCTCCCGAAAAGGCCCATAAAGCAGGCTTCGAGCAGGCTGGATTTTCCACTCCCGTTCACCCCGGAAATGACTGTCACTCCGTCTTCGAAAGTGAAATCCAGCTTTTTGTAGCTCCGGATGTTTTCTATATACAGGTTTTTCAGCTTCACAGGTAATCACCAAGGTTATACTGTCGAAGTACAGCAGGCTTTTCTTTTCTCTTTTTCTGCCCTGCCTTTACTGTTTTTTCGGCTGTATCCGGAGTCTTGGCCAGTTTATTTTCCGGAAGTGTTTCTTTTTTGCCTTCTGCCTTCATTCCGGAACTAGCTTCAACTCCGGGTTCAAACCTGGCTTCAGGCAGATTCCCAATTTTTTCGGGCTCCTTTTTTTCCTCTTTTGAGAGCTCAATTTCTTTTTCAGGGCTTTCTGTAAGGTTTTCAGTAATTTCAGAATATCCCGCAATTACCCCGGTAAATTCAGCTTTCTCGACGGATTTAGTTTCTCCGATGAATTCAGCTTTCTTGACGGACTTAGTTTCTCCGGCAAATTCAGTTTCCCTGGCTGGTCTGATATCCCCATCCGGCCCAATTTCATTGTCAGGCCTGGCTTCTTGAGACTCAACAAATCCGGTAGTACTTGCCGGGCTTTCAGGGTTTACGGGGTTTACAGGGCTTGCAGGAATTTCTATCCTGAAATCCGGGTCTTTAAAGTCTATAGCATCAATAAGCTTCGAAAGCTGGCCTTCGGTCTCTTCGTCCACCCTTGACCTTGAGATATTCGGATTCCGGACAACTTCATCAACAATCAGCCCGCCGTCGTTTAAGCTCAGTCTCTTGATCTCGTTTGCAACTGCATGGTCAGGATCAGAAAATGTGACTTTCAAAACCTCTTCGGGAAAAGCCTCTTTAATTCTCAGGTCTCTGACCCTGGGAACGAGAACTCCTTTATTCAGCAGGTACTCCTCAATCTCGCTGAAGGAAAGAACTACTCCCGAATCCCCGGAAATTTCCAGAAACACCACTGATCCGGGAAGCTCTTTAAGATGCTCGTTTACTGCAGAAAAAATCTGTTCATAGGGTTTCTCTTCTCCATCCAGTTTTGCTGGAATAAAAAGGAAATCACGGGTAGGAATTGTGCGCCTGCTAATCTCCAGCCCCTCGTCTGAAAGAGTGATTATATTGTAGGAGCGTGGCTCTTCTTCAGAAGCGCTGTTCCGCTCTGTGCTGCCAGGGTACGTAACCCAGGCGTCCCCTACCTTAATTTTTTCATATTTGTGATAATCGCCAAGAAGAATCGCATCAATTTTTAACGGAAGCTTTTCAAGCACCTCAGCACAGTCCCATTCCGCATATGGGAAAGGGTGCATGATCTGGTGCATTAAAAGCAGTTTCCAGCAGTTTTCCGGAAGGGGAGGAGGGGAAGAAAATGGAGAACTAGAAGAATCCGGAGCTTCAAACCCTGAATAGTCGAATAAAGGAATCTTTGACTTCGGAACACTGTCGATCCCGTAAATTGCCGCATTCCCTACCATCAGCGGCTTTTTCCCAAGCCTTGCCGCAAGCCCCATTTCCTCAAAGAGGTCGAGCCACTGGGTATTCTGTTTGCTCTCATGGTTCCCGACAATTCCAAAAAAAGGTATACCCGCAGCCTTCAGTCTGGACAGGATATTCATTGTCTCCAGCAGGTCTTCAAGGGTCGGGTTCCTCGAATCAAAAAGGTCTCCCGCATGCACGACAGCATCAACCTGCATCTCAATCGCATCATTTACAACAACCTCAAAGGCCGCAAAAAAGTCCTTTCTCCGGACCTCACTGTGGTATTGCCTGTATCCCAGATGCGTGTCTGCAGTGTGGAGTATCCTTATTTCCCTGGCCATGGTTCTATCAGTCTCTAATTTTTATGCTATAAGGATTTCTATATTAGTATTTAACTCATTTCCACAGAACCAAATCTCACCCGAATAAGGAAATTTAACACCTACAGCAATAGAACCCAGGCTCATTGGCCTAAACCTTACGTAAAATTCAAAGACAAAACTACGGTGATCAGGAGTTTAAGAGATTTATGTTAGTCCAGAGAAACCTTAATTGCATCTTCCGGTCGTTCATGTCCCGCGCATTGGCGCGGCTGGAGCCGATGGACTATGATTAAATGAAAAAGCGACTTCAACCACATTGGAAAAATCGAGTATCAAAAAATCAATTATTGAGCGATGGACGACCACATATCATGAAGTGAATAAATTTTAAAAGTTTTAGCACTCCCGCTGCTCTTATATAAGCTATTATTAGCATCTCTACGCTTGTTGAAAACTTCAATAATCTCAAAAAACATACATTAACGACTGTTCTTTCCTCTCCTCGAAAACCGTACACGTATGCATCCCTTTAATTATTCGCAACGCATATAAATTAAAAATCAGTTTATATGACTATAAATATAAACAGTGAGATAAAACCACCTAGGTGAAAATCACATGAGCCATGAAGATTATATGCTAATTATAGGAACGAACGTGTATGCAAATCCAACATATACAGTGTCATATGAGGTGGATAAGGACACCGGAGACAGGATAAACCTGTTTACCCTGGAAAATAGCGAAAAAGGTTTGATTCTGACAGCCGAGATTCGGGATGAACACGCCAACCTTATAGCAAAAATAGACAAAAACGAGTTTACTCAGCTTAACGAAAAATTTGATGTACAGGGAGAAATCGAGAAAGGAACCGGCCTTACACTGATAGGAAAAGAAGATGGTACTGTTATTTTCAATGCCAGAATCACAGAAGATGAGTACGTAGCAGTGACTGAAATTTTACATATAAGAGGTAAGAAAATCCATATCACTGATGACGCAGTGAGAATAGATGATGTAACCCTGCAGACAGTAAATGGTATAAAACTTCATCATAACTTTTTTATTGGAACTGGCGAAATTACGATAACCGATGACGGTGTGAAGATTAAACGATAATGATCAAAAGCTCCCACGCTTCAGGATTATAGTTTCGAGATCTCAGATAGCTCAGATTTATAGAGTCCTCAAATACTTGTATATAATCACGGCAACAAATAAAATACAAAATATCCATAACCACATAATATATGTCATTCCCGGTACGGCAGGATCAAAAATTACATACATAATTTAACAAAAGCCGGGAAAGTATAATAAATTATGGAGTCAGTCCTGAATAATAAAACTGAATAAAGATACTGAACAAATACACTGGATAAAAAACAATCATAAATCTTTTTTCCTTTTTCCTTTTCAGTGTGTTTTATGAATGTTATCACTTTTTTCTTTGCTATCTACCTATACTCTCATGTACCTATTTATACTCTCATTTACATATCAAAATCAATAGCATGCTAGATACTTTCTTGTTTCGGGCTCACAAAGGTGCGTTTTCTGTTCAGGATAGCACCGCCTACACAAATGCTTAAGATTCTTTTGAAACTATAAACGGCTTCAAAACTATAAACGGCTTCTATTCTCTAGCCAGATAGAAGGTAAATTCGGATTTACACAGTTGAACTGAAAAAAAAGTAATATAAAAATTCAAATCTATCTAATAGGTGAGTTTAGCTATAATGTCTATTGTACTTGGTTTTGTACTTCACGCGCGTAGGTCCGAGTTATTATCTCTTTTTGAGTTCGGGTATTGACAATTATCACCTGGAAGGCCAAAGTGGTATTCAGGTGGGATTATGGAATGTAGGATTTCTTTCCGGCAGTGTATCCAATACCGTATCCGGCTTTGTATCCATTAAAGTATCCGCCATTGTATCCGGAATCCGGTCCATAGTAAATCATGATGAACATGCGTGGATCTTTACCTGTTGTGCCGTCTTTAAACCCATCGTTATATCCTTTATAGTATCCTTCTGAGTATCCACGAACATAGCTATCATACTTTTCGCTCCCATATTTTACAGACGAAACTGCACTCACCGACTCAGCTGCCAATGAAGCTATAAAAAGGACTAACAGGAGAATACCCAGTGTCTTTCTCATATTGTCAAATGTTTGTTTTCCCATTTGTCTACCCCCCAAATTTTGTTTAACGTGAATTTTATGGCGTCCACTATTACACAATTGACGTTTAAAATCTCTGAATGTAAGAATCTGTTTAATATGCACAGCAATTAATTTTTTATATTTTTTAAGTCGCATAACCCCATCTTTAGATTAATAAACCTGAATTTAGATTGTTAGCGAATATCTATGTGTACAATTGGAAAACATATAAACTGAATGGAATAAATTGTCCTTAATATTATTACTTATAGAAAAAAAGGGCGACAAAAAGTAAAAAGCTTAAGAATTGAAAGAGAGTTGAGCGCTAATTCACAAAGAGGAAAAGCTCCATGTTTCCTTATTTAAGTGCTCAGTTGTCGATGCTGAACTCAATACAAGTAAATAGATAAAATTATTGAATTTATTTATTCAGAATAAATTCTAAAATAACTCTCCGCAGGTATCTCACCTGCGGAACAGGGCGAAGACAAATGCAAGAACTAAAATCGTGCCGGCAAGTGTGAAAGCTGGCGTTGATGCAGATGTGGACGAAGGCTCGGTTTTCGGAACTGGTTGTTCTTCAGAAATTGGAGCTTCACCTTCGTAATGCTCATTGGAAATGGTGCAGTAAGCGACTGTAAATTCGCTATTTACTAATGTTTTTCCACCCGTACCCAATTCATCAACTTGGTATACAAAATCAATAGGTATGCTTCCACCTGCCCACTTTTCAGTTGGTTTCACAGTCCATTCGAAAATTTCCGTTGAATTTTCTTCGATAATTTTCCCAGAATATTCTTCCATCCTTGAAGTTGGGCCATCTATTATAATAAAATCATTTTCTTCAAGTTCACTCAGCTTGACAGAGACGTAACATTTTTGGTATACTGTGAAGTCAAATCTTATTTTAAAAGGTTCTCCAATCTTTAAAAGAGGTTTTGCAATTTCTTTTCCAGGGAGTGCTTGGTCATTGTAGTAGACATCTATAGAACCATGTGGACTATTAGCAGAAGCTGTTCCTACTAAAAAAATGAATATAACTCCCACAGTAATTAAACTGATATTTTTCATACTTTTACCCCATTTCCAGTATCATATCATCATATCCAATTGATTTTTCCATGCGATCGCCCAGTTTATCTCCAACACCTTTTGGTCCTGCTCCAACAATTGTTGAAGCATATCCATTAAATCTGAATTTTAGAGGAATATTATCTCCGATTATTATTGGAGATCCATCATCTCTCTGTTTAAATGGGTGTCTTACACGTTCTTCTTGCCTTAGATACCTCTGCCCCTTATGCCCGAAATAAGGCTCAGGAATCACCTCGTTGTCATTGTCGATAACAGTAAAAATCTGATATTTTCCCACAATCTCATAAGTCCACACATTCACGGTAAAAATCCAGTGAGGTGGCAATACCGGCAACCCGCATGGAACAGCTTCCATAGTCCTATCCAGCCTTTTTGAAACCTTGTATCCAACCTCTCCTGAATACCTGTCAACAGTTTCATTTGCCAGATTTTTCAATTCGCGGTCTATTTTACCGAAGCCGGCGTCAAGAGCTTCGCCTTTATTTACTGTGACTGCACAGATTCCGTTTGCAACGCCAACTCTAATATCAGTATCAACTCTATTCAGAGTGGCTTCAAGCTCATCAGGTCCAACAGGCGGGTTTGAATTTCGAATTTCAGACTTTACGGCGGCGGAGAGTTCTGACGCGAGTTCATCCGTAGTGGATTTTTGAATTACCTGGTCGTCGGAGAGGCTGTTAAGGTAATTTGTTGTGAGCGCCCGGACTCTATTTTCCTTTATCCAGTCGGAAACAACAGGATTTGAGTTAACTTCAAAGGCTACCTTTTCAATTATCTGAGACCTCATTTCCTGAGCGTATGTGTGCTTCAGGTTAGAGACTTCGGTGTTGAGATGGGTTGTATCCAGGGTAACATTCTGTTCGCTGAGGTTCTGCTCAAGCAGGAGAACTTCTGCGTTCAGGGTGGAGATGCTCTGGCTGATCTGCTGGGAAGTTTCGGTTTTTACGGATTCGTCACTTGAAGAAATTGCATCTGCGATCTCCTTGGAAATGCCGGTTGTGAAAATACAGGTGTTCCGAACACCGAGGGGATAAATCGTTTTTCCGGTCATGGAATCGGTCCATTCGTATTCTTTCATGAGGTCGAAATCAGGATCATGGTAGAGGTAGTTCGGTTTCTGGTCAATGATCAGGGTCAGATTTTCGGTCCATTTTTATTTGCTTTCCGGCTGACCGGTGACGGTCATCGTGGATATGATGCCCATATCTTCTCCTAGAGCTGAGGTAGCTCTTTCAATTGCCGGATTATTGAAAAGAGTCATCGGGCCTGAGGTAACGCTGTCAAGGGCACTGATATCGAGGCCTTTTTCCTCAAGGGCATCGAGTATATAGGAATTGAGGTCAGAATCCAGCTTACGGTTTTTCCGGTCGATATCTTCGATCAGCCTGTTGTAAGCCTCATTTTTTGCAATGTAGCGAGCAGAATCGCTTGAGGTGTACATTTTCCCTGAAGGCGTGAAGTACTGCTCTTTGTTTACGTAAGTATCCCGGCTTTTTTCCAGATCCAGAATGAGTTTTTTTGCAGCTTCTAGTTGCAGGTCTGTAGGATCCCGGCCAGGAGATTCAGCAAGGGAATAATTGAAGGCTGGATTGGCCTTTTCGACCGAATAAAGCATTCCCAGGACTTCTTCTGCCATTACCCTGTGCAGCCACGGAGGGATATCACAACTGACAGCATGCCGGGCAAGGTATTTCCCATCAGGATATGCCCAAAAATTGCTCTCGATTGCCCTTAAATCCACATAGGCACCCCTGTATTTGTCTGCAGCATCGGAACAACACGGGTCAAAACTTTTGTCATTGTCTACACTGTCTGAATAAACTGTTGTTTCTCTGTATTCCCTTTCTATGGGATCAGCATAAGTCGACAAACCCGTATAGCCGCCTGTCGGAGGGCAGCTGTGGTAAATTATGGTCAGTTTTTCGGCTTCGGTTTCGGTGTGGGAAAAATATTCCAGATTGACTTCGCCTGCCGTTTCGGAGTCCGAATCGCTTGACTTATCATAATGAGTTACAGTCGTATAATTTCCATCAGGCAGTTGCTCCCTGGTTTTCCACCTGTAAGTATAGTCATAACTGTAGTCTATTTTCCATGCAGTTCTTATTTTATAGGAAATATCGTACCTGACTCCCCAGTCAAAAATATGGTCTTCCCGGTTCAGGTAGCCTTCGCTCCTGTTTTCAACCGTAAGTCTATCATTACTTGCGTAAGAGTAATGAGGCTCAATATTTACATCACTTATATCGGCAGAGATCAGACTGACAGACGCCCCCGTAACAGACCAATCGACCACACTTCCTTTCGGAGGGTCAATTGAAGGGCTTAAGGATTCGGAATAAGAATTTCGATTGGAGTTGTTCCAGGAATAAGAGGGCATAAGAGACCCTTTATGCCTTCCGGATGCGAAATAGTCCGAATCCCAGCTAACGGTTTGCCCGCCGAACGAAACTGAACTACTGTCTAAATCAGCAGTGATTATTGAGGCCAGCGAGTCTGGAGAATCAAAGCCATCTCTTATTATTTGCCCCTGTACCGGAGCCGTATAAACGCTATCCGTGATTGCATGGATAAGGTCAGGATTTTCCTCTATCCATAAATGGTCATTAAAGACCCAGCCATCGAGAACTCCATCTGTATAGTCTGAGGCTGAGGCTGTTATTTCCGAATATTCGGAAAGCTCCTTCAAAGAAGTATTTGTCTCTTTAAGAGATTGTCCAATGCTTTCTTCCACGTCCAGGGAAAATGACCTGTTCTGTGCAAGCGAATCATAAGTGGTTGTGAGGTTTACGCCTTTATTTTTTTCATATGCACTCTTATTTTTTTCATAAAGGGACTCTGAGGTGTTGAGGCTGGTAGAGAGGCCCGAATCTTCTTTTTCGTTGCTGAGAGTGAAAACGTCTTCGTAGAGGACCTTCCCGTTGTAGTAGATTGTGTATGTAAGAGCCAGGGGATCAACCGAATCAAAAACCCTTTTTTGAGTATAAAGAGTAGCCCCGTTAATTGAGCTTGAAAGGGCAGGGTTGGTCAGGATGTTGAGAGGGCCATTTGCATAATGTTGCCAGGGGCCGTAAACGAAGGTCCGCAGGTTTGTCGCTCCGAGCACAAGATTAGATGTCGACTCAAGGTTTGAGGAGTTTCCAAGTTCGTTTTCGTATTCCCTTACCAGTTCTTCTAGAAGCGGTTCTCTCGAAGTGATCAGCGTGGAAAGGTTCATACTGTTGTTGAATCTTTCTCCTGATTCAAGGTTCACAAGGGTATAGTTAAGGACAGGGATTTCAAAAACATAGTAAATAGTGTAATTTTTGTCCTCACTTCTAGTTTCCCGCTGCAGATTTCCTTTTACTTGCTTTATCCTTATCTGCTCGGGTGTTATGTCAGGTTCCACGTTGATTGCATATTCCATGAAGGTGTGGCTATTTCCCTGGTAATTTGCAGAGAGCAGCCTGTTAAAAGAGTTCACTGTGATATCTTTTACAGGGCTTACTTCGAGCATGAACCAGTCCGAAGCTTTGAGGTCATCCCCGTAATAGAGTTCGACTGATGCATATCCTGATGCTGCATAATCCGGAATTTTGGCATATTCCTCAAAGGAAACTTTTTGAAAATAACCGGTTGCTTGGCCGTAGTTCAGGTTTTTGATTTCACGGCCTGAAGAGTCATTGATAACCAATATAATATCCCTGTTTTTCCAGAGGGCTTCGATTTTACCCCAGATATCGGATGGCAGGTTTATGGAAACTTTAAGCATGTCGCCTTTTTCAAGGTTCTGATTTTCTGGGATTACCATGAAACCATCCGCAGAAAACCTGTCAACAGGATTGCCTTCGGGCAGGATCACAGGATGTTCTCCCTGCCATTCAAGGGCTTCCATCCCTGCATAGTTCAGGCAGCGAGCGAGGTCGGATGCAGCAAGATTGATAGCAGTCTGCCTGGGATCACTGTTTTCTGTAGTGTAAATGGTTTCGGCTACTTCGCTATCTATTTTTAAAAGATATACTGAGGTAAAGGTTGCAGCAAGGATAATGAAAATCCCGATTACGGCATAGGGAATATACGCACAAGTATCCTCAATGAACGATGGAAATTCATCGGATAATTTATCAGCCGTAGATCCTGCCCCCAAAAAAGACAAATATAAAAAATATTAAAGTGTTTCCTCCATAAATATTTTACTTCTGATTGGAAAAACATAATAAGATAAAAATAAGCCAAAAATAAATACCTCAAAATAAAAAATAGTGAAATCTCTCTGCTTCGGTTTAGAGGTTTACTTAATTACTTCCATTGATTATAGGTTCCTTGAACTCAGGACAAATTTTTATAGAACTTCTCTAATATAATCTTTTTTGGGACCTTGATGAAATTTTACTTATGCCTTGATCTGGAGCACTTTTCTTTGTTTACGCTGTTGAAATTACAACTGCCAAATTATTTATGTATGTGTATAAGTATTACAAGCTTAACTATTCTTTACGATAGAAATAATCGTGCTTAATACCCTATTCGTTATCTAATTTATTTAGCGGATATGAAGATAAATTCACTTCTCTATCCGGGAATTTTGAGTATCGAGTTTTCTATTGTAGAATAAAGATGAGGTGTTTAATCTGGTCAAAAATATTCTAAAAAGTATGGTAGGAGAAGCTCTCATAGGTTCCGGTCCGGAAATTGCACACATAGATCTGGTTATCGGACCTAGAGGAGGGCCCGTAGAAGCAGCATTTATAAATTCGCTTGCAATGCCCAGGCAGGGCCACACACCACTTCTTGCAGTTCTTGAACCAAATGTCCAGCCAAAGCCTGTTACTTTGCTCGTAAACAAGGTAACAATAAAGAATGTATCTCAAGCTGCCCTTATGTTCGGGCCGGCTCAGGCTGCGGTTGCAAAGGCAGTCATGGATTCCGTAGCTGCTGGCGTGCTCCCTGCAGAAAAGGCTGATGACATTTTTATTATCGTTTCTGTCTTTATCGAATGGGACGCAAAAGACAAGGACAAAATTTACGAATACAATTATGAAGCAACAAAGCTTGCAATAACACGAGCCATAGATAACAGTCCGACTGTTGAAGAAGCGCTCGCTAAGAAAGACTCGGCAAAACACCCATTTGCTTGAGCTTGTGGGTTCAGGACAGTTTAAATTTAAAACGCGATTTATTCCGGGTTTAAACCTGATAGATTTACTTTAAATTGTGGGCAGGGTTGGGGTATCTAACCTTTTCAAAGAGGTTCTCTGCCTGCAATTTTTTTCTAAAGAGCTTCAAAATATTTTAATTAAAGTAGAAACGCTCATGAAATGCTTATTCATGCGTCTTCGGTTAAGTGAGGAATCATGACAAATTGCCTCCATTTCTGCAACAGTTATTATAAATTTAAACACATTGTGGGTTGGAGCAAGATATCGATTTCATGTAAAAAGGCCAAAGTTTAATCAGGATTAAGGTGCAAAATCGATAGCTTTCAGGCAAGAAAATTCCTTAACCGATGACCAATGAATGCTTATTATATATTCTTCAGACTTTTCTTTTTTCTTGTTTTTGGGGTGTCTGAGAGAAAAAAATAATCCCCGGAAGGCGGAAGGTAGAAGGCGGAAGGTAATACGTGTGAGCCTGAAACAAGTGTAAAATTGAATATAAGAAAGGGGATATAACATAAGATACAAAATATCCGATAACAAATTTCTATTGGTGCAGTAATATAACCTGTATGGCTATTTACACGAACATTGCAGGTATAATCCGGTTATCCGGGGGAAAATTTTATGCAAATAGCTCAGTTTTTTGTAAAAGGCATAGCTCACAGTTCATATATCCTTGCAGGAAAACAGAATTGTGCGGTTATTGATCCGAGTAGAGATACAGATATTTATCTCAAAGAAGCAAAATCCAGGGGCTTGAAAATTACCCATATTCTGGAGACTCACCTGCACGCTGATTTTATCTCCGGGCATCTGGATCTTGCAGCAGCAACGGGGGCAAAAATCTATGCTCCCAGAGTTGCTAACTGTGAGTTTGAGCATACCGGGCTGGCTGAAGGCGATACCTTTGAAATTGAAGACATTGCTATAAGGATACTGGAAACTCCAGGGCATACACCCGAGCATATCTGCTATGTTGTTTCAGATACTTCGAGAGGTTCTGATCCGGTTGCAGTATTTTGCGGAGATACGCTTTTTGTTGGGGACGTGGGCAGGCCAGACCTGTTTCCCAACCGGGCAGAAGAACTTGCTTCAAGGCTTTATGACAGTTTGCACGAAAAATTGCTTTCCCTTCCTGATTCTTGCGAGGTCTACCCTGCTCATGGTGAAGGTTCTCTTTGTGGGAGAGTCCTCGGAGCCAAACGCTCAAGTACAATAGGCTATGAATGCAAATACAACTATGCCCTGCAGATTCCTGATAGAGCCGAATTCATAGATAATCTTACAACTGATATGCCACCTGCACCCGACCATTTCAGCCGCTGTACTGAAATCAACCGGAAAGGGCCGACAAAACTCAAAAGTCTTCCACCTGTAAGGGAAATCCCTCCAAAGGAATTTTTCAATCTTTCTGGAAGGGATGACATTGTTATTCTTGATACACGCTGCTATGAAGGGTTCGGGGGAGAACATATTCCAGGTTCCTGGTGTATTGACCTTCGGGGCAATTTCGCAACCTATTCAGGCTGGCTCCTGCCTCCGGATAAACAGATCCTGCTTGTATCAGAAAGCGAAAGTTATGCTATGGAATCTGTTGTCTGGCTGCACAGGGTGGGGCTTGATAATATAATCGGTTTTCTGGGCGGAGGGGTATTTGCATGGGTGACTGCGGGTCTCAGGGCTTCCCATGTGCCCCAGCTCTCAATCCCGGAGCTTCATGAATGGATTATAAGTGGAAATCCACTTGTAATTGTCGATGTAAGGGCCTCTTCAGAGTATGAGACTTTCCATATAGAAAATTCCATTCATATCCCGGTTCAGGATCTCAGGGAAAGGTACACTGAACTTGATCCTGAGGCTGAGAAAATAGTTATATGCAGTACGGGACACAGGTCCAGTATGGGCTGCAGTATTCTTAAACAGCATGGTCTTTCCAGAGTGAATAATGCCGCAGGAGGAATGACAGGTTATAATGCCGCAGGTTTCGGACCTGAATGCCCGATATGTGCCCTCTCCTGGGCTGGAAAAGCCGGGAAGGAAGGGAGACCAGAATTTTTTGGAAAGTGAGATCAGGAAGAGTGATGATCTGGGTTGAGACTTAATATTTTCAGGAGGCTGTGGCGGATGCCGGGAATCTGGGCTGTTTCTCCTTTCTGCCCCCTAAAATGCTTAATACTTCAATTGGTTGAACATGGGACCCTCAAGAAATTTTTTGGGGAAAAGGTCAAACATAGTACATATTTTATAAAGTTCTTAATAATGATGAATTGGGAATGAATATTTGCAGCAGGCTTATTTCATGCTTTTTCTTTCCCTGGATATTTTTCTGTCTCAATGAATTTCTTTCTTCTTGGAAGTGTTTTTGCTTCTTACCTTTAACTCCTCTCGCTCTTTCCTCTGGAGGGTAAAGTTGCCAGGAAGCTTATGATATTGAGTATTACATAATAATAGGGCAGCTTCCCTTGCCAGATCTATGATACTGAAAATTATACTTGCTATTTTACATTACCAGAATCAGCTCTTAAACTTTCTGAGGTCAATAGGGCTGTATTCGAAGCAGATCTATTTTTTTAAAAATTTCCTGAGTTATCGGTTTCTCAATAAACAATTTGAAGTATAGTGATCTGGCAAAGTGCCATTACAGATGTTGCAGTAAATTTTTTCTAATCTGTCTCTCGCGGTAGAATACCAGGAGTTTTTTCTAATATGTAGCGTTCTGTAAAACTTACTGCAAGTTAAAAGACGAATTCCGGAAAAAAGCGGATTAAAAGAATAAAATCCTTCCAGAATTTTATAGGTCCGCTCCCTTGATTACTGTTTCCTTGATTTCCTTGCTAAGAACGTTCCTGCAAGGACTAAAATTTCTGAGTTATGGTTATTTTTTCAGGTTTTATCTCTTCCAGGCTTTTTCCAGCATTTAAAGGAATCTGACAGGAGATAGATAATCCAGAATACTCCAGCGTACTGTGTAAAGAATAAATGTGCTGGTAGATAAATATTTATAATCAGTATAAGTAGTTTATATTGAGGTAAAAACGTAAAAGAACTTTACAGTGGGGGAAAAGTATGAAAATAAGAGTAGTTAGTTCCAGAGAGGAAATTTTTACTCTCAATCCTAATGAACGTGTCGTTCACCTGGCTTTCAGGCCTTCGAACAAAGATATCTTTGCACTTGTTGAAACATGCCCGAAAATTGAGGTAATTCAGTTACCTAAATCTTATAGGCGTACGGTCTCAAAATCCATAGAAATGTTCCTTGAGATGCAGAGAATCCAGCTTATTGAAGGAGATGTATGGGGTCACAGGAAGGACATTAACGAATATTACAGTATTCCTTCCTCAGTGATTGAGAAAATAAGGGAGCTAAAATCGGAGGGTACACCTGCTGAGAGAATCGAAGAAAAGGTTTCAAGGGAAAGCAAACTCAATCCTGAGATGGTTGCTTATATCCTGACCAAGGAAGCTCCTGCCTGAATAGATATCAGGCCAGAATTTCCACTAAATTCTTGAACGCAGATAAAACCATGCAAATAGTATCAAATCTTTGGGAATTCATCCATTATCCAATTTTCAGCTTAAACATTAAACTTAAGGAGCCTCAAAAGGCCCCCTGACCTTGGACAATAGCATAAGCTATCCCGGTCAGGGAGACTCCACATGTTTTTTAATCGTCAACTGCTTTGTTTTATATTTTTGTTTATATAATAAGTATCTTTTGTAACCTTTTTAGTCACATAAAACGCGAGAGGAGACTGAAGGGTTGCAATTAGAACTTCTAGAGTTGATTTTACTTTCCGATAAGTGAAAACAGTTATTGCTTTTTCTGAAAAACGGGCCGAAAAACATGGATGAAATCAAGGAAGCTCTTCAGGTAACTTCCACAGCCATCCGACCTCAAATTAAAAAATTAAAGGAAAAGTCTCTGGTTATTCAAGAGGACAAAACTATATACTCTCCCTTATAGGAAAAGTTTTTGTTGAAAAAATGCAGCCGCTTGTCAGTATAATTGATGTTTTCGAGGACAATTTTGAGTACTGGACTGAAAGGGATCTGCATGAGATTCCCCCTTCTTTTCGAAAGCTGATTGGAGAACTCGGGATCGCGAACTTTACTGTTGTGGACAAATTTTTTATGATCTCTCTTTTCCCTAAGAATCAGAAGCATTTCGATAGGGGAAGTCTGATAAGTTATGAGCCTTCAGCTCTCTTATTTGGAAATGAGCTTTTTAACGAGTTACTCAGGAGTTCTACCCCAATTACTCGAGTGCCATCTGAATAAAATAAGAAGCTTGCCTGCACAGACCTGCGCAGGAATATGTCTCCAGAACTGTTGAGCTTTATGTTCCAGTTTACTTTGTGACAATGTCCTCAATTAGAGTTACACGTATAATTTCACCAGGTTCTTCTCTCCTGACATTCCTTAGTTTTTCTCATAAAAGGTAAACTGTCGCCCGAGTTTCGTTTCCCGAATTACGCCTCGGGATCACAGAAATATCTCTTATTTTCTGGGAGTTGCGATATAATCGCAACATCAGGGGGATCCGTTTCGCTGCGCTCAAGTGGATTGATATGGACAAGTAACACTGCTCTCTTTCAAGAGGACCAATTTACAAAATTACGATCTTTCCGGCCCATCCATTTTTTCTATGGTCATATAACTTGAAATAAGTTAAGTACGGATATCAGGTTCGAAACTACAAGTTAACTTGCTGTTTCCTCTGGTTAAGCTGTTTTGCTCCTGTGTTTCAGCTTTTCGGCAATGTCAATACCCAGCCTTTTACATTCCTGGACATCCTTATCTGTGGGTTTGTGAAGGATTCGGAGCACAGGGTCTATGACATTCATTCCCATTTCTCGCATCTTTTCGGCTATCAGTATGGGCGCTTCTCCGCTCCATCCGTAAGACCCGAAAGCAGCTCCTAATTTGCCTTCTGGGTTTGTGGCAGCAAGAGTTTCATTCATGAATTTTTCCATCGGCAGTAGCATTTTATAGTAAAAAGTTGAGGAGCCAACTGCAATTGCATCTGCTTCATTAATATCTTCGGGTTTTACGTCATAAAAGCTGACAGCTTTTACATCCACATTCTTCGATTCAATTCCACTAGCTATCGCTTCGGCCATAGCTTTTGTATTTCCTGAGGTGCTGAGATAAATTACTATTGCTTTCAACCTTATCCCCATCCTATATAATATCTAATATTAACGCCGGTTACGTACAAAAAGTGAGCTAAAATACGCAAGTGAATGTCTACTCGAAGCCCAGGGAAAATAAATTGAAACCTGAGGCCTTCTCACTTTTCCTGTCCTGCATTAATTATAAAAATTATTTTAAATAAGGATTTCGTCCAGGATCAGGTTTACTTCAGGCATGAAAGAAAATCCTTTATGCCAGGTCTGCCGCAATACGGATTGGGGCTATATAGTTCACTACCTGGAGAGCTACGCTTTCAAGAAAGTTGCGGGTATTCTGGGAAATTCTGTCCTTAGTATGAGAAGCAAAGTTAAGGCTGCCTATAATTTCTCCTCTGTATTTCATAGGAATCACAGCTACAGCGGTAATTTTTTCCTTCCTGATCAGGTCTGCCATTTTCTCTGAGAAAAAATCAAGCTTATAAACAGGTTTTTCAGTCCAGATCTGTCCTGCTTCAGGGGAATTTCTCTTATATGTGGAAACACTTTTCACAAATTCGGAAGAAAGTCCTCGATATGCAACCAGATTAATCTGGTCCAATAGCTCGTCTTTCAGGTATATGCCTGCAGTATCTATCTCTTCTATCTGCAGGCAGGCATCAAGAATCCGGTTAAGCATAGTCTGAAGGTTCCATGTGGTATTCAGGGATATCCCAAGTTCTCTCTGGATCTCGAGCATCTCCTGTGCTTCTTTCCTTTCAGTAACATCGACAACTATTCCCTGAAAATGAACCGCATCTCCCTTATCATCTCGCTGGATAAATGTCCGCTCCTCAACCCAGCGCATACTGCCGTCCCTGGTAAAAATTCTGTACTCCATCTCGAAAGAATCGTATCCTTCTCTTATTGAACGCGCAAGATTTTCGATAACTGCTTTAATATCGTCTTTATGGATTATATTCCCGTAAAGTATATTTCCGGAAGTGAAGTCATCTACTGTATACCCGAATTGTATTACATTTTCGGAAACAAATTCTGAAGGCCAGTTTTCCATATTTTTCCATATAAAAGCTACCGCCGGGCTTTTGTTGATTATAGTTTTCAGCATTTTCTGCATTTCAAGAGATTTTCTCAGGGCTTCTTCAACTTTTTTTCGGGGAGTTATATCAAGCACTATCCCCTGAAAACAGCTTACTTTCCCATCTCCCTCTCTCTGGATAAAGGTTCTTTCGTTTACCCATAGCACGTCACCGGCTTTTGTAAAAATCCTGTACTCTGAATTAAAGCTCACCTCTCCTTTCTGGATGCTCCTTTCAAGGTCCTCTTCTACTTTTTCCAGGTCGGCTGGATGTATGATTTTCCCGTATTGAATCGTCTGGGATATAAAATCATCAACTGTATATCCAAACTGTATCACATTATCTGAAACAGAAACGGCAGGCCAGTATTTTTCGTTCCTCCAGAGAAAGATCACTGCAGGGCTGTTATTGATTACCGCAGTCAGCATTTTCTGCATCTTTAGAGTTTTTTCCAGTTCTTCTTCATTTTTCTTCCGCTTAGTGATATCGAGCACTACCCCCTGAAAGTGTGTTATCTCACCGTCTGTATTTCTCTGAATAAAGGTCCTTTCATTTATCCATCGAATGTCTCGGGATTTAGTAAAAATTCTATACTCCATATTAAATGCAGGATCAGCACTTTTTACTCTTTTCTCAAGTTCCTTTTCAATCTTTTCGAGATCGTCGGGATATATTATATCCCTATACATTACCCTTCCAGAAGTGAAATCTTCTACCATGTATCCGAAATTCGCTACGTTTTCAGAGACAAATTCTATAGGCCATTTATTTTCGTTTTTCCTGAGAAAGAGCACAACCTGACTGTTATTGATTATCGTTCTCAGAGTTTCTTCTTTTTCTAGGGCTGTGTGAAGGGCCTCTCCTCTCGTTTTGTTTCTACTGTCTGTCTTCTGGAATCTCGTGTTTAAAGCTTTTTTATCTTCCGCATCCTCATCATCCATTTCTCCAACCACCTTCAGAGGGCCCTACAATATCCCCCTTTTATATGCTTCTGCGTTATTTTTCCGTGTCTCTCATCGACATTTCTTTTATATAATTATGTTTCTATCAAATATTAGTTTTCTTGATTACTGTATCTTATTTCATATTTCTATCAGTGCTAAACACCGATAACTATAAACAAGGCAATTTTTCAGCTCTCAAAAGTATGGCTCTAGATATTGAATTTCATTTTCGCACAGTGACCGTAATCTATATATATAAAAAAGATGGTAGTAAGATTCCGTACTCCGTATTTACAGATGGACTTCTGCCAGCCAGAAGAGCTCTGTCATTAAAAGCTCCTTTATCACACCACCAACGAAAACCGGCTGGATAGAAGGCTTTAAAGTCCGCGTGCCTATCATGAACCCCATTGTGAACCCAACAGGTGAGTAGCTAAGTATCATCAATCAAAATGGATGTTTATCGGCAAACAGTAAGTTAAAGCGGATTTAGAAGACAATATTGTAACTCAATAAGATCGGTAAATACGGAATACGATACAGAAAAATGGCAAAAGCCTGAAAAGGCAAAAATGGCAAAAAGATCTGAAAAGACATAAACCTCCATAAAAGGGCTTGCAGTAAGGTATGAGGGAAACTTTACTGCAGTTCCTTTGATACAGAAAAATGGCAAAAGTCTAAAAAGGCAAAAATGGCAAAAAGGCCTGAAAAGACATAAACCTCCATAAAAGGGCTTGCAGTAAGGTATGAGGGAGACTTTACTGCAGTTCCTTTGCTTTTATCCATTCCTTTGATTAGCTCTTTATAATATCATTGGGCTTGAAAGTTCATTTCTGAGCGTATGCTTTGATTTCCAGCCTCATCATCTGGACATGGATATACCCCTAATTATCCGGGGAGCGGAAGCTGACAAAAAGATTCATAAGATCATCTATAAATTTATTTCTCAACCTTTCAGGTACTTGCTGTGTGAACGGGTGCCAGGTTGAGGCTATTGAGGCAAGCTTTCTTTTCCCACAAGAGCCATATCTTTTGAGTTCATTTCCAGACGTTTCACTATAAAACCTGTATTTTTGAGCCATTCCCGATATTCTTCAGGTCCGTAAAAACCATATGGAAAAACAAAATCCCTTAAATACCAGTTCCATTTTTCATCTTCAAGTATTGAGTCAATGATTTTAAGGATTCCCGCAGCGTTTCCCCTCCCTCCAAACTGAGCCAGTAATGTTCCCTCGGTTCTGAGGCTTCTCGAAAAACCTTTCAGGACAGGTTCTGAACTCTTTATCCAGTGAAGAGCAGAATTAGAAAAGATAATGTCGTATTCGGAGTCAAAAAGAAGTTCTCCCTCCTGTCTGCATAAGGCAAGGTTTGGGGATTGCTCGGGAAGGTAATGAGCTTTTGCAAAATTAACCTTGCTTCTGAAACATCAATTCCGAGAATCGAGCCTTCAGGCAGGTTCTTTACTATTTCGGCACTGAGTCTTCCGTCTCCGCACCCTATATTAAGAACTCTTTCGTTTCCTTTAAGGGGCACTTTTGTGAGAAGCTCGAGTTCCCAGTTATTCTGGGCCTAAAAGCTGGAAGTATAAAGTTCGGGGTTTCAGTAGTACATGAAAATACTTTGTCCCTTTATAAAATAAATTTTTCCAGCGAAAATAGAGATTAACTCTTAATAAAGAAAGTTTTAACAGAAAAATCTCAAAAGAAACAAAAATGAGTAATATAAGTATAAATAATAAAATTTGGTGAACGGGTATAACCCTCTCGTGGCTAAGTGTTTGTGGTGTGTTCTTTATCGGGTGTGATCTTGTAGATGTGGTCCAGAGGAGGCCCGTTCACTATGCTATTGATTTAAGACTCTAAATGGCTATATAAATATTTGGGTATTATTATATTAAATTGCCGTTTTGTGAAAATATATGCAAATTTTAAGACCTGGACTAGAGATTTCTATCCGTATTTATCTTTATTTTTCCATCCATATTCCCAGTACTTTTGTCTGTCCCCTTCGCAGATTTTTCTTCCCCAACCTGTTTATACTATGAAGTTTTTTCCTATCTATACATTATAACTTTTAACTTTCATCGCGAAATTCTATGGAGATTTAACATGAGAAGCGATATCATCAAAGAGGGACCGGAACGAGCTCCCAACCGCTCACTCTTGAAAGCGACCGGGGTCACAGATTCGGAAATGAAGAAACCGTTCATCGCAGTCGTCAATTCCTGGAATGATATAATCCCTGGTCATATGCACTTGAATAAACTTGCGGAGGCTGTAAAAGCCGGGATCAGGAATGCCGGGGGAGTTCCTTTTGAATTCCATACTATAGGGATTTGCGACGGAATCGCAATGGGACATGAAGGTATGAAATATTCCCTCCCCAGCAGAGAAGTTATCGAGGATACAATTGAACTGATGGTTAAAGCCCATCAGTTTGACGGCATGGTCCTTATTCCCACATGTGACAAAATCGTGCCAGGGCACCTTATGGCAGCAGGCAGGCTTGATATTCCTTCAATTGTTGTAACCGGAGGGCCGATGCTTCCTGGATATGTGGATGACAGATATACGGACCTCATCTCAGTCTTTGAAGGGGTGGGTGCTCACAGGGCAGGCAAGCTCTCAGAAGCCGACCTTAAAAGACTCGAAAATCTTTCATGTGCAGGAGCCGGATCCTGTGCAGGAATGTTTACCGCAAACACAATGGCCTGCATGACCGAAGCTCTAGGGCTGAGCCTTCCGGGCTGTGCAACTGCCCATGCAGTGGATGCTAAAAAGACTCGTATTGCCAAGGAATCCGGAGAGCGCATTGTGGAGATGGTCAGAGAGAACCTGACTCCCAGAAAGATTGTCACTTTCAAGTCTTTTGAGAATGCTATAATGGTGGACATGGCCATTGGAGGGAGTACGAACACTACTCTCCATCTTCCTGCCCTTGCCCATGAATTTGGGTTAAAGCTACCTCTCGAGGTTTTTGACGAACTGAGCAAGACGACCCCTCATCTGATCTCTCTGCGTCCAGGCGGCCCGAATTTCATGCTGCATTTTGACAGGGCAGGTGGAGTTCAGGCAATTATGCAGAGACTTTCCCCTAAACTCCATCTGGAACAACTTACTGTTAACGGCAAGACTATTGGGGAAAACCTGAAAGAACTGGATATTGTTAATCCGAAGCTCAATAAAGAGATTATTGCAACTCTTGAAAATCCAATTCATGCCCAGGGAGGAATTGCAGTCCTGAAAGGCAGCCTTGCTCCTGACGGCTCGGTTGTAAAACAGGCTGCAGTTGATCCAAGGATGCATGTTCATACAGGCCCTGCAAGGGTTTATGACTGTGAAGAAGACGCTATGAAGAGCATCCTTGCAGGCGATGTGAAGCCCGGAGACATCCTTGTTATCCGTTACGAAGGCCCGAAAGGCGGCCCAGGTATGCGGGAAATGCTTGCAGCTACAGCTGCAATAGGAGGCATGGGCCTTCTAGAATCGGTAGCTCTGATAACCGATGGGCGTTTTTCCGGAGGTACCCGTGGACCTTGCATCGGGCATGTCTCCCCTGAAGCCAGTGAAGGAGGGCCGATTGCTCTGGTAAAAGATGGGGATATGATAGAGATCAATATTCCTGAAAGGGTTCTGAATCTGAAGGTTTCAGAAGAAGAGCTTAAGCACAGGAAAGCTGTCTTCGTACCTCCGAAAAAGGAAGTTACAGGTTATCTTGCCAGGTACCAGCGTTCCGTTCATTCGGCAAATACAGGTGGGATAGTGGACTGAGCTGCCTGATAGTTCTGTTTTATAAAAGATTTTTATTTCTGGGGGGTTTTATCCCTCCCTACCTTTTCTAATTTTTTTCAGCCTCAAATCTATCTTTTCTGAAGAACCCTGCGAAGAAATTAATCCAAAAATTGGGGGTAGATATTTGGAAGTAAAAGGACTGTGTGCAATTTGTGGACTTCCGGTTAAATTGTATACCTGCCAGTTATGCGGAAAAACTGTATGTAGCCAGTGTATTGATCTTAAAAAAGGCATCTGTATCAGCTGTTCCAGCGGCAGGGCTGGTCATTATATACATGATTTAGGGGATAATGGGGGGCTTAAGTAATTAAACTAAAAAATATGTTTTAAATCTCAGGTAAATCATACAAGCAGGTTTATAGGGTGCCTGGAGACAGGTTCTATATCGAGGTCAGCTACAGCCTCCGCAATCATTATATCGCTCATGGCAGCCATGGGGAAAACATATGGGGCATACTCGATAGGTCCGTAAAGGATAAAATCTCCGGCTGCTGCCTGCTGCAGGCAGGTTGATCCAATATCGCAGATTTTGTACAGGATAGGGTTTTCTTCTTTCTTCCGATTCAGCCAGTTCCAGGCCGAAGGCGCATTGTGTATCCCCGAGCCTGTTGGGTGTCCCCATTTTGCTTTTGCGGTGATGGTCATCCTGAGTGCAACGCCTGCTCCGTTTCCTATCGGCGTGATGCTCGGGTCTATGAGCTTGTTAACTATCCCGCAACTGTCTGCTATTGAAAGAAGTCCTTCTTCCAGAAGTCCTGCTCCGTTTTCCAGCAGTTCCATCCTACCCTGGAGGGTTGAGTCCATTGCATTAAAGCCAAGGATAATAGAACTGTCTATATCGGATAGAGCAAGAGCCTCTATTTCCGAAGCGTTTATACTCAGATTTATGGAATTATAAATTGCTCTGTCCGCAAGCCCTATCTCGCTTACATATTCTGCTGCATGGGAACGCACAGCTCCTTCGGGGGAGTCGATAAGAAAAGGAGCTTCTGAAATTTCGGTCACAAAGTCAATATATCGAGTAATGCTTTTAGGGGTAGTACCGAAAATATGGATAATATGCGGGTTTCCTGTTTCTTCCGAACTTGCTTCCTGCAGGTTTATCAGTTCTTCGGCAGCATTCCGGTCAAACAGGCCTTTTGCAACGTCTTCTACGATTTCATGTTTATCATAAAAAATAGTTCCTGCAAGCACAGTCGGGAGTTCTCCTGGCTGTCCGCCTACTTTAACCCCTGCAATGTTAACTATTTCCTGTTCTGTCTGGAACTTAAACATCTTTACGCCCTCAAAATCTACAGGTTACTATTTTATTTTAAAATATCATAATACTTTCGAAGTGAGTCTCTTTCATTGAAGATCAGAGATTTTTGGCCTGGCAGACAATTCCCGCAGTTGCGTCCATAACAAATTCTTCGGAAATTATTACATCGCCTGAGATAGGGACTGCAAAGGAAGATTGCCTTCTTTTCGGGGAACAGACGATAAAAGGCTCATCAGAGTAAGCATCTCCTCTATCTTTATATTTTTCCACGAGCCTCCTGATTTCTTTGGGGTCTACCAGTCCGATCCTGTCAAGGAGTACGACTTGATGCTGAAAACGTCTGACTGCTTCTCTGGATACATTTTCTATAAAAGGGATTGCTCCATCGGAGCCAACAATCCTGCCCTTTTCGTCAACTCCGTTTTCATGAATTGCAAGCAGCGAATGACCTGCCAGATGCCCCCTTGACTCCGTCCCACAGACAAGGACATACCGGATATTAGAATTTGAAATAACATTTACGATTATTTTTTCGACTCCGAGATTTTCGGTTTTTGAACTTCCCCAGATGGCCACTTCAGGTGAAGAATTGATCTGGCTTGCAAGAGTTACAACCGCAATCCGGGATTCGGGGTTCCCTACATTGTAGTCGCCTTTTACTACCGGCCATGTATCTGAAATGGTTTTCAATGGATCACCTCTTTTCTTTCCTTATTCAGGTGGGATAGTGCACTTGCAAGCATTATAGCTTTAGTGAAATGTCCGCCTACCCTTGATGTGTCCACAAAAACGTAATCGTCCATTAGCACTGGAGCCCCGAGTCCATCGCCTCCGCCCAGGAAAGCAATTGTTCGGAAGATCAGGTTTCCTGAGATCCCGTCAGGGGCAACGATAAAGTTCGATTCTTTTATGGCGTCTTCAATAAGAATAGTGTGGTGCTTAGCATTGATCCCCAGTTCCACAGCTCGCCCTGTCACGAATTCCCCATCCGCAAGGGTCCTGTCTACACGTCTGTCCCTTCCTATATCTCCAATCCTGCCTCCGGAAAGCACGCCGACTGCAGGTTCGATCCCGAACCTCCTTATATATTCGGCGCCAAGAGTTATCATGCGGAGTTTGTCTGCAATGCTATTTCCCTCATCGATTCCTACGGGGGCGAGAAAGAAAGGCGTCCCGTCAACCGTCAGGAGCAGGGCAAGCCGGCAAATTCTTTTCTTTCCGAGGGCTTCTTTAAGGTGAAAAAGGGCTCCTGATGCCTTTGCAGTGCCCCGAATAGCAGCATCGACTTTTCTTGAAATAAGGAGTTCTACAAGAGTCTTTTCCGGATCGTCTGTATCCATTACCTCAAGTTCTGTCCCGATCTCATCGATTTCTTCTTTGCTTCCAACCAAAACGACATGTGCATATCCCAGTTCCTGGGCTTTCCACGCACTCTCGAGAATTTTGGGAGTTGGTTCTCTTATTCCCATTGCTACTCTGGCCCTGTTCGCCCTGGCTCTTATTTCAATAGCCTCAAGGAGGGAATACATGCTATTTTTTTCCATATCCATCCTAACTTTTGTGTAAGATTTTAAGTAGTTCAAAGAAGTACAAACAGGATCATTAATTAATTTTGTCCCTGTAGAGTTGAGACTCCCAAGTTTCGCTTCGGGATCACAGGAAATCTAAGATTTTCTGGGAGTTGCGATGTCATCGCAACAGCACGAGGTCCGTTTCGCTGCGCTCAGGCGGACTAACTGCAGGTACTGGCGTTTCACCTGAGGCTATCTTAGAATTGAAGGAAAAGTTTTGCTTTGTCAGGTCGCCAGATTTATTTAACAATTGGAAATTGTCTATTTTCTATAAATGTAAAAAAATAATACACATGCAAATGTAAATTTATTGTTTTCCAGTTGAAAATAAGCATCATGAGACGGTATGGATAAAGATTTTTTACATAATAAAAAAATCAAAACGTATAAAGTTAATAATTAGTTCTTTTTTATTGGTATGGTTTAAGATGATGTCGGCAATCGAATGGGCTGAGAAATACCGGCCCAAGACCCTCAAGGAGATCGTGGGGAACAAGAAGGCGGTGCAGGATTTGCAGACCTGGGCTGAGGAGTGGCTTTCAGGCCTTCCTGAGAGAAGGGCAGTGATCCTTCACGGGCCTGCAGGTGTAGGGAAGACTTCAAGTGCTCACGCTCTTGCCCGGGATCTGGGCTGGGAAGTAATCGAACTCAATGCAAGCGACCAGAGAACTGCAGGTGTGATCGAGAAGATTGCGGGATCGGCAGCGTCGATGAAGACTCTCTTCGGAGGAAAACGCCTGATCATCCTGGACGAAGCAGACAATATTCACGGGACTGCAGACAGAGGCGGAATGCGGGCCATTGCAGGGATTATAAAAACCACACTTCAACCAATAGTGCTGATCGCAAACGACGTTTATGGGTTGACTCCTGCTATCAGGAGCCTCTGTCTTGAAATAAAGTTCGGGTCCGTGCAAAGCCGTTCTATGATTCCGGCCTTAAATAAGGTATGCGAGAGTGAGGGAATTTCATGCAGCTCGGATGCATTCCAGAAGATTGCGGAAAGTGCGGGGGGTGACCTCCGGAGCGCAATGAACGACCTTCAGGCTGCTGCCAACGGGAAGGAAGTGCTGGAGGTGGAGGATATCAGCACTTCAGGCAGGGATGTCAAGGAAAATATCTTCAAGGCAATGCAGAAGATATTCAAGAGTACTGACTGTAAAAGGGCCCTGGAAGCTGCCCGTGGGCTTGATGAAAGTCCTGAAGACCTTATACACTGGATTGATGAGAATCTGCCTATCCAGTATGCCTGCAAAGACGGGAACCTCGAGGATATAAGAGCCGGTTTTGGTTATCTTTCTAAGGCTGATCTCTACCTGGGACGTGTAAAGAAACGCCAGAACTATAGGATGTGGAGATATGCCAGTATGCTGATGGTTTGCGGAGCTGCGATCTCAAAGGCAAGGCCCTACCCCGGATTTATCAAGTATCAGCAGCCTTCACTCTGGAAGAGGCTCGGGCAGACCCGTTCGAAGCGCGATCTCAGGGACAATATCGCTTCTAAAATAGGAGAACACAGCTTCAAATCCATGCGCTATTCCAGAAACAATCTGCTGGAGCTTTACTCTCATATGTTGAGGGACGAGGAATATGCGGTTGAAATTACTGCAGGCCTTGGGCTTGAGCTGGAGGGATTGATATATCTCTCGGGAAGCACAAAAGCCAGCAAAAAATTGCAGAAAATTTATGATGAAGCACAGGAACTGCTCCTTGAAGGAAAAGAAGAATCTGAAGAAATGGAATTTTTCAAAACTCCTGCTCCTTCAGGAAACAATGCACATGTCTCGCCCGGTTCCGCAGTTAAAATTCCTGGGGAAAAAGAAAGGAAACCTTCTGGCAAATCTGAAATTTCCGGTTCTCTGACTTCCGAAGGCAAGCAGAAGATCCTTAACTGTGGTTTTGACATTTCTCTGGAGGAGATTTCCGGGAAAAAGAAGAATTTAGGAAGTAATCCGCCTGATACCCTCACATCTGATGGTACTAAGAATAAGAATGCTTCTTCTTTGACTGAACCCTCTGAGAAGGAAGCCTTGAGCGGTCCTGAACCGCTAGAATGCACGGCTTTTCCTGAGTTTTCAAAGCAAAAGGAACTTACAAACAGCGAACCTGTTCTCAAGAAGGTTAACGAACTTAAGCCTGCAGATCTTGAGGTCGAAGCCACCGAAGTTTCCAAAAAAACCGAGTCGAAAACCCAGAAGACGCTTTTCGACTTCTAACTTTTTTTCGCTCTTTGTTCAAAGTAATTTACTTTTTCTTTCCGGATTGCAGTATCGTAAAAAGATTTCCTTCAGACTGCATAGGACTTATGAAAAAAGCTGAAATTCAAAATTGGAACAAAGTTGAGATAAGTCACAGTAAAATTAGATCAATTTTGAATAGATTGATATAAACTCTGCATAAGCTAATAATTTTACAAAAGTGTGATCATTTACAGGAAAATTGAGAAAAAGAAAGGAAAGTTTGTGAGGAAAGAAAAGTTTGTGAGCGGGTTGGAGAGTTTTGGGGAATAGTTGGGGGAATAGTTGGGGAAATAGTTGGGGGTTATACTATGGAAAAGAGACCCGCTCACTCGAAATGAATACCTATTAATGCTATAAATAGCTTTTCATTTTATTTTTTTTAATTTATAATTGAAAACTTATAAGCCACGCTCGTCTTGTTGGCAGAAAATTCCACTTCTTGACGTATGGCTCGATAATTAATGGGCAGAATTAAGACCTGAAATCAATATATTTTGTTTAATGTTTTATTCCTCAAAACTACCGCAGGCTTACTCTGTAAATGAATATATCTAATTCTCCAAAACAAGTACACTTTATTTCAGTGTCTTATTTTTCCTGTACAAAAAATCTTAGACTTGCAGGATATACACCAATTTCATAATACCTAAACAGTAAATCCTGTCCCTTGCTGATAATCCTTATTACTAACGTTTCTTTTTAGATATTTATATTGAGCGGGTATTTGACTTTGTGTAATAATTATTCAGAAAATAATCTATAAAGTCTCCCCACTAACAAAAGAGATATATATAACTAGTGACATTTTGGTCTTGCTCTTAGAGCAATTCTGCGAATGTAAGCAACGGTAAAATGGGCTCGTGGTCTAGTCGGTTATGACATCGCCTTTACACGGCGGGGATCCTGCGTTCGAATCGCAGCGGGCCCACTCTTTTATTTTCGATTTAGATGCCTTAAATACCTTCTTTTCTAATGCTCTAATTCTTGCTTCAAGGTCGATTTTTACTTCGGGTTGTACAACTTTAAGTTCACCATTAAATTCCTCGTCTAAGGAAACTGCGTAAACAGGTTTGCCATTGTATTCTGTTTTGAAAACATATGCTGTTTCTCCAGCGATATTAACTTCAGATTGTTGCAGCCTTATTAATGGATATTATATTTCTGGTTTTGCCTGCTGTTTTGTAATCTTGGATTTCCCAAAATTTTTCATTATTCCCTCTCTATTATACTAAGAATTTGTAACGAAATAACTTAGGCAATGAATAATATAGTTGAAGTTAAATCAACTCATTCGTTTGTGAAAGTGATTTAAGTGATTTAATACATTCTTAAATACTGCCTATGTTATTTCGCTGCGAGTCCTAAGTACGGAATATGAACAGATAAAAACTAAATGAAAACATGTATAAAAAGCGGTTCATATTCAAATGTTAATCTAAGAGAATAGCAGGCTGAACATCAGGTTGCTTCTATACAAATCGGCAGAGAATATAGTTCCAGAGTCTGAGGAAAGGCTACTGTATAACTTAGAGCGTTAACCAATTTTGAATAAGCTGAATAATTCTAAAAAAGAAGAAATAAGGAGAAGCTCATTTAATCTCCTCTTCCATATTTAATAAGCTCATTTTCTTTTGGACACTGAGACATATTTACTCTTTTCTTCCGTGTCCATTCCGTTTGCATTCTTTACTGTCAAGCTGACGGTATATTTTCCAGCTTTACTGTATATATGTACAGGATCTTTGATTGTTGAATGTACTCTATCCCCAAAATCCCAGTTCCATTCTGTTGCATTTTCGGACAGATCTGTAAACTGTACCTCCAGCGGAGTATAGCCCGTAGTAACATCGCTGCTGAAGTCTGAAATAAGTACTTCCGATTCCGGTCCATCTGTTGGTGTAGATGTATTCTCATCAGTTGCGTTTCCAGTAGATGAATTTCCTGTTGCTGAATTCTCGTTAGTTACATTCCATATTTTTTCTAAGTTATTATTTGATATTTTTATTAAGTATTGGAAGTTATCCGCACCTTTTGGAAGAATGATGAGTTCCCACTCTCCTATTGCGCCAGGTGCGATATAGGTTGCTGTATAGTGATCTCGGACATTCTCATAAATTTTTTGATTCATATTTAACCACGTTGGGTAATAGGAGTTTTGAATATCGGCGCTACCACTTTCAGTTGAATTTGTAAAAGTCATATTGACAGGGTTGGAATTATATGCCAGTCCAAGTTCAAATGGTGGTTTATCTTTTTCCTGTGAGACACGCAATTGGTTATTCGATCTGTAACTATCACCCGAAACTTCTATAATTATGGGGTCGTCGGTCGTGGTGTAAAAAGTTTTCACGAAAGGAGCTGGCGGTTGCCAAACACTAAAATAGAGATTTATTCCAGGGTCATATCCGTCATTAGCTTTCCCATTAACATGCATGTTGATATACCCATTATAATTTCCGGTTGCATTTTCAGGAACATGTACCCGTATACTCATATTAGCGATTTCACCTGCTTTTATAGTTGAAGGTGCATAAATTTCTATTGTATCGTTGCCAAATGCCTGTTCGTAATCTGTATAATATTCATTGTATGTAATCAATGTGGGATTGATTGTAATATCTCTTGTTGCTACGTTTTTGACTTTTATTTTATACTCATTTTCCGTTCCAGCTTCAACAGTATCTGAAATATAACTTGCCTGAAGTTGTATCTTCTCCTCCGCTTGGACCCAGAGAACGAGCTGCATTGAATTGACATATTGAGGGTCATTGTAATCTTCTGTATAAGGCACAATGTCATCATTAAAGGCTATTTTGCCTTGATAGTATCCGCCTGGCGAGTCCCACGGGACATTTACTTCAATTGTAAAATATTGTACTGAGCTAGGAGCCACCGTTGCATTTGCCGGATATATATTAATCCAGCTTTCATTTATGCTGTTCGTATTAGATGTAGCTATAACTTTCGGATTTAAAAATAGGGTTTCATTACCGTTGTTAGTGAACCTCACAGTTATTTCGGTGCTATTTCCCTCACCTATATATGTATAATAATAAGACGGGTCTACAATAGTTGCATTTTCAATTATTGGATCCTCTATAGTTGAGTTTTCCGTAGTCGAATTCTCAATAGTTGTATTCTCTGACGTTGAATTATCTATGAAATTCATAGTGAACTGATTTTGATTCTCTGATGCAAATGCAGTATGAATTAATACCATACAAAGCAGCAACACAACAAATTGGAATATTGCCTTCTTTCCTTTACTTTTATTCATGCTTTTGACTCCTCTATGGCCAAACCATGTTCTAAATCCAATTTTTTGGATATATGCAAGAACATAACCATTTTTACGAAATCACTTAAAGCCCACAAGCACTTGTAGCGGTTATTGAAAAGAGTTCGAATTTTGTGGGCAGGCTCTTTAAATATACATTCTACTCACATCACAAACACCAATCTTTTAAAATTAATTAAACTAGTTGTAAACGTTTACTTATCTAAATTATTTATAAGTTTGCTCCATGTATTTGAGACTATATTGGGTTGCAGGAGGAATCATTAAATAAATCATATGTACGAAAGCCTATCTAAAGAGGAATAAAGACTGCCTGTAGAATATTCTACACGATGAGTCTGAGAGAAAAGTACATGTTAATAGGGCTCTATGCTAAATGTTTTGAATATGGAGAAGTTCTGTTTGCTAATAGAAATGCTAAGAAGGATATTAAAAGCTGATATCCTGATGTAGCACCTCTTTTAGTATCTCAATAGGGTGCCAAAGATCTGACATTCAATCGTATGGACTTTTTTCGAACTAATTTTCTCAGGTTTATACAAATCGGCAGAGAATGTAGTTCCAGAGTCTGAGGAAAGGCTATTGCAACATTGCCATCATTAAATTATTTTGGATGGGCTGAATAATTCTTAAAAAAGAAAGGGAAAATGTGAGGATTCTATCCTCACGGTTCTTCTCTTTTTAACCATACCTATCTTATTTTTTCACCGTAATATATCCGGACATTGTTTTAGTATTGCTGCCAGCTTTATTCGTTGCTGTCAAGTAAACAGTGTATTTTCCTGTTTTACTGTACCTGTGAGAAGGACTCTTAGAAGTTGAATATGTTCCATCACCAAAGCTCCATTTCCATGATGTTGGACTGTTTGTACTCTTATCCGTAAACTGAACCTTCAGAGGTGCTTTTCCAGATGTTGGGGATGCAGAGAATGCAGCAACCGGCTTTATAGGAGCTGCTTTAACAGTTATATAATTGGTTTTTATTTCTGTATCCTTGCCTGCTGCATTACTTACGGTCTCTTTCACTGTATAAGTTCCAGGTTTTGAATAGATATGTATTGGATTATACTCAGTTACCAGAGCAGATCCATCTCCAAAGCTCCATTTCCATGCAGTTGGTGATCCAGTGCTTTTATCTGTGAACTTGACTGTTAGAAGTGCATTTCCTGAAGTTGGGGATGCTGAAAAATCAGCATTTGGTGCAGCTGATTCCACAGTTATGTAATTTGTTTTTATTTCCGTATCTCTTCCATATGCGTTAATTGCAGTATGTTTCACAGTATAAACCCCGGCTGTTGAATAGGTATGCTCAGGGTTCTGTTCAGTTACCAAGTCAGAGCCATCTCCGAAATTCCATTTCCATTCAGTCGGAGAGCCTGTACTTGTGCTGGTAAATTTAACTTTCAGTGGGGCTTTTCCAGATAGAGAGGTTGCAGAAAAGTTAGCTACAGGTGGTTCTGGTGTAGGTTCGCTCTCTGAAAGAGTACCCATGTAAATATCGTAGTTAATTACATCGTTCTGGTTCCCGTTACGATCATCCTGCCATACTATCCTGTTCTCGTAGATGTCAGGTCCTCCCTGGCCTGATTCATTGGTAGTAATCTGAATTTCTGTAGAAGTAGAAAGGTTATACATGTAGATATCGCTATTACCGTTTCCCCAGGAGTCACGACCATCCGTCCACACTATCCTGTCTTTGTAGATTGCAGGGCCTCCACTTGTGCCATAATAGCCGGTAGCGATCAATGTTTCGGTTGAAGTGGAGATATCGAACATGCCGATATTATAGTTTGACGCTTCATCTTCAGCCGTCCATACTATCCTGTCCCCATAGATACCGGGGTTATAGTTCTGATATGAATATTTGGAAATATGAGTTTCCTTGTTAGCAGAAAGGTCATACATGTAAATATCGCATCTATAATATTCATCTTTATTGCGGTTATCCTGCCCCCACACTATTCTATCTCCATAGATATCAGGATCTTGCTGTATTGACTCATTAGTAGTTATCTGGTATTCAGTGGAAGTGGAAAGGTCATACATGTAGATGTCCCAGTTTCCATCAGGCCAGTTACTTTCATCCAGGCTCCCTCCATTGCGACCATCCATCCACACAATCCTGTTAGCGTAGATTTTAGGACTGCAAGCTTTTCCACTGGTTGTAATCCGAGTTTGCTTGGAAGTGGAAAGATCCTGCAAGTAAATATCATGGCCTCCATTGCGCTCATCTTCCCATACAACCCTATTTTCGTAGATATCTGGACTGTGCTGAGCTGCCGTATTGGTAGTATGAATTTGTTTTTTAGTGGACAGATCTTGTATGTAAATATCATTGTTTCCATTACGGTCATCGGTCCACACGATCTTGTTTCCATAAATTGAAGGTTCCCACGAATTTGATGGGTTTGTTGTTATTCTTGTTTCAGTAATCGTTGGCGAAGAGCTTTGTACAGTAGATGCCAGATTGTACTGATTCAATGTTGAATTATTACCTGCAGCCTGTGCTGGTTCATCAGCTGCAGCACCAATTCCAGAACCTGCCATTAATATTAGAATGGCAGATAATAATGCCATAAAACGATTTTTCATTTTCCACACTGGAAAAACCCCTATATCTATTTATTAAGCAGGCTGGAATGTTGCTTAAATGCTAAAGAGTTTTGAACTTTTGAAAATTATACAGCCTTAATACTCAAATATTTATATTATTATTTAATATTGCCGAAATTTTTCTATAACTCACTAGATTTATTTTCAAAAAGAAGTGGGGAAAAACCACCTTCTCCGAATTTAAGGAATATACACAATAGAGAAACGAGTCTAAATACTAATTTAAACCTTGAAGTCTTTTCATTTCCTTCAGTTGCCCTAATCGTAGTAGTGCTTTGATTACCGTTTTTAACTGTTGTAATAGGTTCTGCTACCCATGTGTTCTGCTCTTCTCTGCTCTTCTCTTCTCTGCTCTTCTCTGCTCTTCTCTTCTCTGCTCTTCTCTTCTTTTCTCTGCTCTGCTCTTCTTTTCTCTGCTCTGCTCTGCTTTCTTTCCTGTTATCACAAAAGGAGAACCAAGGAACATTTGCTGTGAAATACAGGATGAAGGCGCAAAAAGGGTAAAAGAGATTTCAAGAATCAAATGAGTTTTATCCTCTGCAAAAGGAAGAAAAAAGTTACAGAAGGAGAAGCCTGGAGGTACTGAATCCCAATAATCCTTGTTGGTTCATGTTTCTACATTGCTAAACCAGATGGTGAACTTTGTTCCATGATTCCGTTTGAGTTCTATACAGCCATCTATCTGCTCAACAAGAATATTTACAAGCTGGAGTCCGAGGGAATCCGCATTTGGAAATTCGATTTCTTCGGGAATGCCTTTTCCGTTATCCTCTACGGTGAGTACGTAATGAAAGCCCTTTTTTTCCATACAGGATGGGCATGGACCGGGAATGTCATAGTTTACGGCAAAACTTTCATTTTTGCAGAGTTTTATGCTAATTTCGCCTGCTCTTCCGGCAGGGAAAGCATGCTTTAGGGAATTTGAGACCAGCTCGTTCACAATAATGCCAAGAGGTATTGCAGTATCCATACCAAGATGGATCCCCTCAAGGTCCAGCTTAAGGACGATATCATTATTTCTAAGATTATATGACTCGAAAAGATTTGCAGTCAAGTTCTGAAGATAAGCTGCAAAATCAAGAGTTTTCAGTTCATCTCCTTTGTAGAGCTCTTCATGAATCAGAGCCATTGAAGCCACACGGTTCTGGCTCTCCGTAAAAGCTTCAACAACTTCCGAAGTGTGACAAACTTCGAGCGTAGAGAACTTTTCTGCCTGAAGGTCAAGCAGAGATGAGATTACTTGTAGGTTATTCTTGATTCTATGGTGGATTTCTTTTATGTGGGCTTCCTGTATTTTTTCCAGAGCTGCTTCTGCTTCTTTTCTTTTGGTTATATCTCTGTAAATAAGTGAAACAGCAGTGAGTTTCCCATAAATATCAAAAACCGGAGAAAGAGTTATTGAAACATTGATTATTCTACCATCCTTTCTTAATCGTAAAGTCTCGTATTGCTGGATCTTTTTTCCCTGTTTAACTCGTTCAACTAATTTTTTTGTTTCTTCCTCTAAATGAGGTGGAGCCAGGGTGTATATCGGCTTTCCTAGAATTTCCTCCGCTGAATAACCGTATATTTGCTCTGCTCCTTTATTCCAGCTTGTGATAATATAATCAAGCGACTCGGTTATAATAGCATCATCAGATGATTCCACAATATTTGCTAAGCTCTGAATCTTTTCTTCTGCTTTTTTACGCTCCGTAATATCCTGGACTGTCCCTCTCATTCGAACAGGAATATTTTCCTCATCAAAAATGACTTCTCCATGTGCATGAATTATGCGCTCTACTCCGTCGGCTGAGATAATCCTGTAATCAATTTCATAGGGTTTTCCATCTAATGCTTCTTTAACGGCTTTATCCACACAGTCTCTATCTTCTGGATGCACATAATTTAAGAATGAATCGTAAGTTGAGCCTAATTTTTGAAGACTTGGACCGAAAATACGGCAACTTTCATCAGACCAGTGCAATCCGTTGGTTACAATATTCCAATCCCAATTTCCAAGGTGTGCCATTCTTTGAGCTTCAGCAAGACTTTTTTCACTTTCCATTAACGCCTTATAAGCTTCTTCAAGTTCAGATGTGCGTGCTTTAACTTTTTCTTCTAAACTTTCATGTGCTTTTTTTAGAGCTTCTTCTGCCTTTTTAAGTTCGGTAATGTCTTGCGTTATGCCGAAGCCACCGACCACCGATCCGGCTTTGTCAAATTCAAGATATGCCTTTTCACGTACCCACTTGATCTTACCGTCTACGACAACTCGATGTTCGAGATCGTATGGTTCACCCTTTAACCCTGCTTTCCATTTCTTATCGACATACTCCCTATCATCTGCATAAACCGTTGAAAGAAAAGTCTCATAGGTCAAAGGGGTGCCTTTTGGGATGCCGAAGATACGGTGATTTTCATCGGACCATTTCAACTCATTTTTGCACACATCCAGATGCCAGCTTCCGATATTTCCCACTGCTTGGGCACGGTCGAAATCTTTCTTATTCTCCTGAAGAGCATCCACTAGAACATTGCGTTCCTCTAGCGAGTGGGCCAGCTTGATATTGCTATAACTTATCTGTGAGAGCATGTTGGCAAATGTCATGAAAAAGCCCATGCCTGTGTCCACAGCTTCCCTGCTCAACCGCGGAACTTTTTCAAGCGCTGCCATGTATTCTTCCTCATTAAAGCCATACTGTCTAGCTTGAGTCCTGAAGAATTCGTAGTCTACAGGCTCATCCTCAAAAAAGAACTGCCCGCCGAAGACATAGCCAACATGCTGGTCACCCACCAGGATGGGAGTCACGATGTCCCACATGTTGTTCTTGCACTTATACATTTTAAACTCTCCAGGGGTAACGCCTAAAGATAGCTTTATGTTACTTTCTACGCAGTGTTTGCAGGTTTCGGGATGGACTCTGTGGAATTTGGTGCAGATATCCTGCCATCCTACACCTACCAGGACATTTCCATTGAGATCGTTTAAGCCTATGGGAATATGAGTAAGTTTATAGAAATCGTTCATTAGGGGTTGGATAGCCTGGATGTCAATAATGTCAGCCAGCTCAAGGTTCTCTATCCTCCGAGAAGATGAGAAGCCGTTCTGCAATCTCAGCTTGAGACATTCCTCTCTCTGGCCCGGTGCTTCCTCATCTCGCTTTTTCTCAATACCAGAATCTCTCGGTTTTTCTCTCATCTCACACCTTCTCCAACCACGAAGAGCTCAATTTGTTTGTCGCTTCAAACAGGCCAGGTCCAATTATTATTCTCTATTGTTCCTAGCAAATTCCGTTTTGGTAGCAATGCAGATTCTCATTCGATTATATTTATAAATCATGCTATATACTAATAACAGCTCGCATGTGAAGTGTTTGAAAGAAGTAGTATAAATTGCATCGTCGGCTTTACCCTTTCCTATGCCTGCTGCACCATATGCCAAGCTTCATGAGGTAATGCCTCTCCTGCCCTGGAGCTACATAAATACTCGTCCCCTGGAGTATGTATCCAAAGCCTCCACTTCAGCAGGTTTTCAGCAGGTTTTGATGAGTTATAATGCACCCTTACATCGCTCTTCATATCCGTTTTTGATTTCTTCACCATTTACGTAAACCTCAACGACGCCAGACTTTTCAATCTTCACAAAACGTCTCCATTTTTCGAGGCGATGACCACATATTTCATCTATTTCTTCATCTTCGAAATAATTAAACAAATTCCGCAATCCGCACTCCTCTCAGAAATCTTTTTTGCATTCAAGCCATAAATCATTAAGCTTCAAGCTTTTATGACAATTATTTTTTTGTAAGCTGTTATCGCAACTACAATTCTCTAGGCTTTTATCGTAATTTTCACTCTCTGAACTTTCATCGCAATTATTTTTCTTGAAGAAATTTGATATTAAAGGATTAATGGCCTTAGAATGTGAATTAAAATCATCATTTATACTAGAATTCCAAATAAAGTCTTTAAAAACTGTGGGGATTCTGCGTTCTAATCAACGGGCCCACCATACTCTTGTGAGTTAAATTATTTATGAGCTCCTTAAATTTATTACCTAGTATTGGCTCACATATAACTTACATATATACTTTTGTGTATCTTTTCAGTTTTTATTTATATATTTCTAGTGTATATTATCCTTTTTCAAAACTGATTTTTGTTTTAAAAAGACTAAACAACAGCTGTTTCCTGTTTTTTCTCCTATAATTTCCCCTTTTTCTCTTATAATTTCCCCTTTTCCTCCTATAATTTCCCCTTTTCCTCGGCCGCAAACGTAAATCATCAGTTATAATCATTTTTCTTTATAACTTGATATTTTATATAATACTGATATTGTTATATAGAAAGGAAAACGATTAAGATTTAGAATCTTTGTTACCTACAAAAAGATACGCTTTAATATTTTTTAAGCGTAACTTCATACAAAGATTATTTCCAAATCTACAGTGGGGGAGGAGTCAGTATTAAGAGAAGGAGCAGGACTGATATTGCAGTAGATATTTTAAGAGTAGCAATGAATGGGGCGAAGAAAACTCATATTGTATATGAGGTAAATCTAAACTTTAATATTGCTCAGAAATACCTTGAAATGTTGAAAGAAAAAGAGCTTATCAGACATGAAAATGGGATTTTTATCACCACCGACAAAGGAAAAGTTTTTCAGGAAATGGCTAAGGAACTCAAACTTTAAGCAGCTTTTAATTTCTTTTTAATTTTTTATCAAGTATTCCCATTTTTTCCTTTTTTCGGTTTACTTTTATATTGCATTCTAAACGGATTTTTCGTTACTCTTACTTCTTTTAACATTTCAATTACAAACCCCAGCCAGGAAGCATTTGAGGAAGAGCTGTCTGTAAGTAATTCAGTACTAATATTTCTGAATTATCATGCGCCCCCGTATATATAAAGGCAGTTTGGAAATATATATACTATGGCGATGAAGGTACTTTTCTTAAATTGCACATTGAAAAAACCGCCTATGATTTCGAATACCTGTGCTCTTATTGATAATTCAGAGGCTATTTTTAAAGAACATAGTGTTGAAAGTGAAATAATAAGGATTATAGATAACGTAGCTTTCGGGGTTTCCTCGGATGAAAGAGGAGGAGATGAGTGGCCTTTGATCCTTGAAAAAATAACGGCCTGTGATATCCCGATAATAGCATTTCCGATCTGGGTCAGGGTACGTTCTTCGGTAACCCGGATGGTTATCGAAAGGCTGGATGGGACATACGTCGAGAGGAGACCCCAAACCAGGCAGTATGCCCTTCATGGAAAGGTTGCAGGGGTGATAGTTACTGGAAATGAAGACGGGGTGCACAATGTCGCCGGCACCACGCTTTTCAACAGAAAATATTTAGCAAAGTTGCTTAAAGAAAACTCTATCCCTACCAATTTAAAAAAACTTGATGAGGGGGCAAAGAAGGTAAGCGCCTGAAGCTGACTAGCCCGAAAGCCGCTGATTTTTTTTCACAAAAGTCCTGAACACTCTTACTGCTGTAAATGGGGGTATTATTTGACTGATAAGGATAAAACAATAATTAAATTGAAGGTTGCAGAGGCTGATCAACGGGATGTTGGAAAAGGCATAGTTCGGATAGACGAAAGCTTCAGGGAAAAACTGGGCCTAAATTCCTTTGATGTTGTGGAAATCAGGGGAGAGAAGGCAACTTCAGCCCTCATAGGGCGGCCTTATCCTAGCGATGAGGGCCTTGACATCGTTCGTATGGACGGGCTTATCCGAACGAATTCGAAGACAAGCATAGGGGAATATGTGGAAATCCGCAAAGCAGAATGGAAAGAAGCAAAACATATGACCCTATCTCCCGTAATGAGAGGTCTGCAGATCTATGCTCCCAGTGAGATTCTCAGTGGGGTCTTCATGAACCGTACGGTTTCGAAAGGGGACTTCATCTCCACCACCAGCTTAAGGAAGTCCAGAGAGAAGGACACCTATAGCAAGGGACTCATGTTCGATGACTTTTTCCAGGACTTTTTCGGGCAGGGTTTCGGCCCCTCATTCGGACTCGGAGAAATCAAGCTGCAGGTTGTTTCCACATCTCCGTCTGGGATCGTAAAGATCACGGACATGACCGAAATCGAACTCCTTCCCGAAGCCGTGGAAATTGCTCCTGAGCAAAACATTCCCACTGTTATGTACGAAGATCTGGGTGGGCTCAAGGATGCCATTACAAAGGTCAGGGAAATGATAGAACTTCCTCTAAAACACCCTGAACTTTTTGACCGGTTAGGGATTGATGCCCCAAAGGGAGTTTTGCTTCACGGTCCTCCAGGGACGGGTAAGACCATGCTTGCAAGGGCGGTTGCAAATGAATCGGATGCTTATTTTATATCTATTAACGGCCCGGAAATAATGTCTAAATATTACGGGGAATCCGAAAAAGCGATCCGTGATATCTTCGATGAGGCCGAAAAGAATGCCCCTGCAATTATCTTTCTGGACGAGATCGATTCCATTGCTCCAAAAAGAGCTGAAGTCACAGGGGAGGTTGAGAGAAGAGTGGTCGCCCAGCTCCTTTCCTTGATGGACGGCCTGAAAAGCCGTAAAAACGTGATCGTTATAGGTGCAACAAACCGCCCCGAAGCTCTGGACCTGGCATTACGTCGTCCAGGTCGGTTTGATAGGGAAATCGAACTCCTGGTCCCGGACACGGAAGGCAGGCTAGAGATTTTCCATATCCATACCCGGGGGATGCCCCTTACCGAGAACGTAAACCTCAAGGACCTCGCCCAGATTACCTATGGGTTTGTAGGGGCTGACGTTGCAGCACTCTGTCGGGAAGCCGCCATGAGTGCTCTTCGGCGTATCCTTCCGAAGATCAACCTGAAAGAACCCCAGATCCCAAAAGAAATCCTGGACTCCCTGCAGGTCACAAGAGCAGACTTCGAAGATGCCACGAAAGAAGTCCAGCCCTCAGCTATCCGGGAAATACTTATTGAGATTCCCAACGTTAGCTGGGATGATGTGGGCGGTCTGGAAGATATAAAGTGCCTCTTGAAAGAAGCCGTGGAATGGCCGCTTAAAAATCCTGAATCTTACCGGGACATAGGGGTGGAAACTCCTAAAGGAGTGCTTCTATATGGCCCCCCTGGCACTGGAAAGACCCTCCTGGCAAAAGCTATTGCCCATGAATCCGATGCCAACTTTATCACTGCTAAAGGAAGTGACCTCCTCTCCAAGTGGTACGGAGAGTCGGAAAAGAAGATTGCTGAGGTCTTCATGCGGGCAAGGCAGGTTGCCCCTTCGATTGTTTTCCTGGACGAACTTGACTCTCTTGCCCCCATTCGTGGAATCTCCGCAGGGGAGCCTCAGGTTACGGCTCGGATACTTAATCAGCTCCTTTCCGAAATGGACGGGCTCGAAGAACTTAGGGGGGTGGTGGTTATCGGCGCAACCAATCGCCCTGACATTATTGATCCTGCTCTCATCCGGCCAGGGCGTTTTGATGAACTTATTCTCGTACCGATTCCTGGTGAGGAAGCTCGAAGGGAAATTTTCAAAGTTCACACCGCGAAAATGGCTCTTGCAGAGGATGTTGATCTTGAAAGTCTCGTTTTAATGACAGATCAGTATACAGGTGCAGACATTGCAGCTGTGTGCAAAAAGGCGGGAAGGTATGCCCTACGTGAGGACCTTCACGCAAAAAGTGTCAAGCAGAGGCACTTCATTAAAGCAATTGCAGAATCAGGTCCTTCAGTTACTCCGGATACTATGAAATATTACGAAGCGATAAAAGGCGAGCTCAGAACCAGGAAATCTAAGGAAATAGAAAACCCCTCTTATAGCTGAGTAAGGACGGCGATTTATTTTACTATTATTTCCTATTTATCTATTTAACCCAATTTCCTTATGGCATTATTAAATTTTTTACTCTGTTATTGAACTAGATGATCTTTAAAGTCGACCAATTTTTTAATTAGATTCATTCTTACTCACCTGTGTTACAAAGCTTTTTCCGAGAGCGATTTTCTAGTTCCGAGATTCATTTATATCTATACTTTGTTAATTATGTTAACCAATGATATTAAATATCATAATTACTATCGGTAATATATATGCAGCTTCCAACACCCGAAGATCTTAAAAAAAGAAGAAATGAACTCGGGCTTACCCAGAGCGACTTGGCTAAAAGGGCAGGAGTAAGCCAGCCTCTTATAGCTCGTATAGAATCAGGAGATGTGGACCCAAGACTTTCGACTGTCCGGAAAATCCTTGATGCTTTTGAGGAAGCTGAGAAGGAACAGCAGATTATCATAAGAGATTTGATGCATTCCCCTGTTATTCATGTTTCTCCGGATGACTCCTTGGAAGAGGTAGTAAACTTGATGCATGTTCATGGTTTTTCACAAATTCCTGTGCTTGACGGTGACATTCCGGTTGGAAGTATTTCGGAAGATATGATAGTGAAATTAATGGGCGAAAATAAGAAAAAATCAATTTCCCAGTTGAAAGTCTCCGGGATAATGGGAGAGTCTTTCCCAACAGTATCTCCCGGCATTTCTATCTCAATAGTTTCGCATATACTGGAAGGAAATCCTGCAGTACTGGTGGTGGAAAAAGGGACCGTAGTGGGTGTCGTAACAAAACATGATGTTATGAGGCTCCTTCAGAACCAATAACCGGAATCCTTCTTCCTAACAGGGTGACGTCTGAGGCTGAACATGGAAAGCACATCAATTATATACTAGGATTCAATTAAACCTGAACTCTAAATTTGATTTAATGCTTGATCTGTCCAAAGTAACTGTATTTAATAAATCCTGTTAAAATAAGTGCCAGGATAATAAGAGATACTTTAGAGCCGTTAGGGCACACCGTATCCATACCGATATAACTCTGAATTATTTAATAACTGTAGGATTTTAAAACTACAGAATTTTATAAAAATTTCCTTAAATAGATAAAAACAAAAACCGATTAAATATTTGAAAATGTGGAGCATAATACATATGGATCTGGAAGATACCCTTCTCATGATGCCTGGTCCCGTACCTGTTGCACCCAGAGTCCTTAGAGCCATGTCAAAACCGATGATCAATCATCGGAGTGCGGAATTTGCCGGAATTTATACCGATTGCAGGGAAATCCTTTCCAGCGTTTTCCAGACAAAGAATAACATTTTTTTGCTCAGTGGTTCGGGAACTGCGGGAATGGAAGCTGCTGTCGGCTCTGTGGCTGGAAGCGGGGACAAAGTTATTGCCATAGAAAATGGTAAATTTGGAGAGCGCTTTAAAGATCTTGCAGCCCGCTATGCGGAAGTTGTTCCCCTTGTATTCGAATGGGGCCTTCCGATTGACCTTGAAATGGTCAAGGAAAAGCTTGAGGAAGGAGCAAAAGCCATCACCCTTGTCCACAATGAGACTTCAACAGGTATTCTTAACCCGGCCTCAGAAATTGGCAAACTTGCTAAAAAACATGACGCCCTCTTTATCATGGATGGCGTGACCTCTCTTGGAGGAGATGACGTCAAAGTCGATGAATGGGGAGTTGACATTGCAATTGTAGGTTCACAGAAGTGCCTTGCAGCCCCTCCAGGGCTTGCAGTCGTTTCCGTAAGTGAAAAAGCTTTCGAGGCTATGAAGAGTGTCTCAAAAAAGCCCTACTACAACGACCTCATGGCATATAAAAAGAGTGGGGATAAACCCAGGCCAGAAACACCCTATACTCCTGCAATTCCTCTTTTCTACGCACTTCAGGAAGCCCTGCATATCGTAAAAGAGGAAGGAATGGAGGCGAGAATTAAAAGGCACAGAATTCTTTCAGAAGCCATAAGAGCGGCAGTTGCCGAGATGAAGATCGAGATGTTCCCGCAGCTTAACGAGTACAGCCATTACTCCAATACGATCTCTGCCATGAAAGCTCCTGAAGGCATTGATGGAGAGGATATAAAGAACGATATGAAGAAGAGAGGCGTAATTATCGCAGGCGGGCAGGAACGCCTGAAGAGCAAGATTTTCAGAATCGGATGCATGGGAAATATTACAGCAAGGGATGTACTCTCAACCATCCAGCAGTTGGAAATCGTACTGAATAAACGTGGTTACATTGAAAGCCTGGGAGCAGGCACAGAAGCTGCAACCAGGGTTATTGATAGGGTCTGAATAGTCTAAATTTATAGATCTATTAAACCTTTTCAGGAAAACCCAAAAAATATTTTAATCTTGAAGTTCCGATCGGATTCACATGCCTACAATAGGAATTGCAGATACCACATTCGCACGCTGTAATATGGGGCGTGCGGCAATTGACGAGATACAAAAAAATGTATCCGTAAAAATTAAGAGAGTTACCGTACCCGGGATAAAGGACCTTCCGGTCGCAGCCAAAAAACTTATTGAGGAAGGGGGTTGCGATATCGTCATGGCCCTCGGCATGCCCGGTGCAAAGCAACAAGACAAGATGTGTGCGCATGAAGCTTCACAGGGTCTTATCATGGCCCAGCTCATGACCAATACCCATATTATCGAAGTCTTTGTCCATGAGGATGAGGGAAAAGATGAGAAAGAACTTGCTTTTCTTATGGACAGACGAACCCGGGAACACGCTTTAAACGTGATAAAATTGCTCTTCAAACCTGAAAATTTAATTCGGGAAGCCGGTACCGGCCAGAGGCAGGGTTTTGAAGATGCAGGCCCATTGAGGATTTGAATCAATTTAAGTAAAAACAATGACTGGAGACCTTATTAGATGACTATCAGCCTAGGATTTGTTGTAGCTGAATTTAACAGGGATCTGACTTATCAGATGGAACTGCTTGGAAGAGAACACGCAGAGTTCCTGGGGGCAACAGTTAAAGAGACCATTCTCGTTCCTGGGGTCTTTGACATGCCCCTTGCAATCAAGAAGCTTTGCCAGAGGGATGACATCGATGCCGTGGTTACTATAGGATCTGTAATCGAGGGTGAGACTGATCATGATCAGGTTGTTATGCAGCATGCTGCAAGAAAAATCATGGATCTTTCCCTTGAGTTCAATAAACCTGTAACTCTCGGGATTCCAGGCCCAGGCATGACTCGGATGGCAGCTCATGAGCGTGTGGACTATGCAAAACGAGCAGTTGAAGCTGCAGTAAAGCTGGTGCGGCGGCTGTGAATTCCTGTGATCTTTTAAATAAGCTACCAAAATGTAACAAACCAGGATCATCCCCATGACATCCACAAGGCTCAAGCGTGTAGAAGAATCCGCAACGATCAGGATCTCCAACATTGCAACCAGAATGATTAAAGAGGGTACAGACGTTATCAATTTCAGCCTTGGTGAACCTGATTTCAATACCCCGAAAAATATCTGCGATGCTGCGGCAAAGGCCATGTATGAGGGAAAAACCCACTATTCCCCTTCCGGAGGCATTCCGGAATTGAGGGCAGCCATTGCCGAAAAATTAAGAACGGAAAACAATCTCGACGTGACCGATTCAAGCGTGCTGGTAACTCCAGGGGCAAAGCAGGGAATTTTTGAAATAATGTTGGGTGTCCTCGATGATGGGGACCAAGCTGTTCTGTTTGATCCTGCATGGGTAACTTATGACGCATGCATCCGGTTTGCAGGAGCAGATACTGTTTGGGTTCCAACAGTACCTGAAAAAGGTTTCCTGCCTGACAATTTTGCAGATTACATAAATGATAAAACCAAACTCATTGTTGTAAATAGTCCGGGAAACCCGACAGGTGGGGTATTCGGAAAAAAGACTCTGCAATGTATTGCCGATCTTGCGATTGACCACGACCTTACAGTCGTTTCAGATGAAATCTATGAAAAAATTATCTATGATAGGGAGCATATCAGCATCGGCAGCTTTGACGGGATGCAGGAAAGGACCATTACGGTAAATGGCTTTTCCAAAGCATACGCCATGACAGGCTGGAGGCTCGGCTACCTGACTGCTCCTCCTGAAATCTTCAAGCTTCTTCTTAAGATTCAGTCCCATTCAGTTAGCAGCGCGACTACATTTGTTCAGTACGGTGGGCTTGAAGCCCTTCAGGGCCCTCAAGATGGCGTTAAAGCAATGGTGGACCGTTTTAAGGTACGCCGCGATGTCCTTATTGACGGCCTTAACAAAATGGGCCTTGAATGCAAAAAACCGGATGGAGCTTTTTATGCTTTTGCTAATGTCAGCGAGTATGGAAATGGCACTGAGGTTGCAGAGAGGCTCCTGAAAGAAGCTCAGGTAGCAGTTACGCCTGGAATCGCTTTTGGTGCTTCTGGCGAGGATTTTGTCCGAATTTCCTATGCCACGTCAATTGACAGGATCAGGGAAGCCCTTGAAAGACTTGAAATAATATTTGCATAAAATTCAGTACAGCAAATAAACTCTCTAAAAATGGGTAAGAATAAAAGTTATCAATTGAATACGAAAACGGTAGGGGTCTGTTTACCCGTACCGTCTAAGAACCTCTTTTATGATTGCACCTGTACTGCAAAAGGGGCATTCCTTTGAAAGCGGAATCCTGACCACGTTTGCGGGAAGCCCTCTTTTTGTAAGTTCTTTTTCCAGCATATCGGTGTCAAAGCGCTGGTCGTAGCCCAGAGTAATTATATCAGGCCTTATATGCTTCAGGGGTTCAAACATATCTTTTTCGCTGCCAAGGAACGCTCTCTCTACCATACCGAGCGCATTTACCATTTCCAGTCGCTGCTCTTCGGGCACAATGGGCTTTGGCTTGTGAGTTACATTTGAATCTCTGGCAACAATGACGAAAAGTTCGTCTCCCAGAGCCCGTGCCTGGGTTAGGAAATAAACATGTCCGGGATGGAGAAGGTCAAAAGTCCCGGTAGCAAGTACACGTGTCAACAGATCACCTGGTCTCGGGTATATCCTGCAAGCATAAGAAACTTACTGAAAATAACCCTGTCCCCGGCCTCATAAGAACTCTACGTTATTCAAACTGTATACTGGATGGGCTTTTACAATCTATTTATAGCCAAATATTATAATGATGGAATTTCAATTATCGTAAGTAATATATATGGTCTGCAAATATAATTATTGTTCATCGAACTCACGATGAGAATCTGGAAGTCTGAACCTAAATCAAATTCAGACGCAGCTTTCCGTTTTTCTGGCTGGGCTGTTACCTTTTACATTATCACAAATAATATATATTTTTAATAAATATTGCTATCCAGATAAATTTATAAAAAGAGGAAACTCAATGATTAAAAAATCGATTCATGAGATCAATAAAAAAATTGAAGATGGGAGCGTCAATGTAGTCACAGCCGAGGAAATGGTCGCAATTGTTGAAGACCTTGGCGTGGAAGGCGCTGCAAAAGAAGTAGACGTAGTTACTACAGGCACGTTCGGAGCTATGTGTTCATCCGGTTTGATGCTCAACCTTGGTCATTCTGAGCCACCTATTAAAATTCAAAAGGTCTGGTTCAATAATGTAGAAGCATATAGTGGACTTGCAGCCGTGGATGCTTACCTTGGGGCTGCCCAGATTTCAGATACTCGGGGAATTCAGTATGGTGGGGCTCATGTTATTGAAGATCTGCTCAGGGGAAAAGAGATCAATATTCACGCAACCTCATATGGTACGGACTGTTATCCCAGAAAAGTGCTTGATACGACACTTACCCTTGAAGATCTGAATGAAGCAGTCCTTCTGAATCCCAGGAATGCCTACCAGAAATATGCAGCTGCAACCAACAGTTCCAAGAGGATTTTAAATACCTATATGGGTGAACTTCTCCCCAATTTCGGAAATGTAACCTATTCAGGGGCAGGGGTGCTTTCTCCCCTTTCAAATGATCCAAATTATGAAACTATCGGTACCGGGACCAGAATTTTCCTTGGGGGGGCACAGGGCTATGTTATAGGGAACGGAACCCAGCACTCTCCCTCTTCCGGGTTTGGCACCCTGATGCTCAAGGGAAACCTGAAGGAGATGAGCCCTGATTATTTAAGGGCAGCTTCATTTACCGGATATGGGACCACCCTTTATGTGGGAGTTGGGATACCTATCCCTATTCTCAATGAAAAACTTGCGGCTGCAACTGCAGTTCGTGATGAGGATATAACAACCAATATCCTGGATTATGCAGTAGGCAGCCGGGAAAAACCGGTTATCAGACCTGTAAACTATGCTGAACTTAAATCAGGTATGGTGAAAATTGACGGAAAGGATGTGCCTACTTCTTCTCTTTCCAGCTTCAAGAACGCAAGAAAAATCTCCACTGAATTAAAGGAATGGGTGAAGCACGGAAAATTCTTTGTCAGCCTGCCCGTGGAAAGACTTATTGGAGAGGGTCTGGCCAAATCCATGAAGCAAACCCAGGCTGTACCCCTTGTAAAGGATGTAATGTCCGACTTTATTGTGACCATTAAAAAATACCAGACCGTTCAGGAAGCTGCAAAGAAGATCTGGGAAAACTCTTTTAATCACCTGGCGGTGGTTTCTGATACAGGTGAACTTGTTGGAATTCTGACTGCCTGGGATATCTCCAAAGCTGTTGCAGAGAACAGTTTTGATTCTGTTGAAAGTGTTATGACTAAAAAGGTGCTGACCTGTGCCCCGAACGAACCGGTCGATCTTGCAGCCCGCAGACTGGACCGTTATGGTGTGTCTGCTATGCCGGTAATCAGTCCTCAAAGAAAGGTTCTCGGAATAATAACAAGCGATAATATAAGCAAGCTCTTTGCACGGAGGTACTGAATATGAAAATAAAGATCAGCATCCCTACGGAGAGGATTCATAACCCGATTATTTCCGAGTCTATAGTCGAAACCGGAATCCTGATTAATATAATGGTCGCAAATATCGACTCGACTTACGGCGAACTGATTGCGGACGTAAACGATTTACGGTTCGATAGAATAAAAAACGCTCTTGAGTCCAGAGGAGCAATAGTTTCCATTCTGGATAGGCCAATTCACAGGGATGAGGACGAATGTGTAGATTGTGGGGCATGTATTTCGGTCTGCCCTATGAATGTTTATTCTTTTGATGAAACCTGGGGTATTCAGGTGGATGAAAAGAAGTGCATTCAATGCGGTATGTGCATCAAGATGTGTCCGCATGGCGCCTTAAAGCTAGGGGAATGAAGAAAAGAAAGGAAGATTAAGCAAAAAAGTATTCCCTTG
>NZ_JAVKPK010000017.1:0-61211 GCF_031461075.1 Methanosarcina baikalica
CTCTCCCATCTCGTAAATTTTCCAGACATCGGTAAGTTTGATAAGAGGATTGTACCCTGATATGGCAGCAACGTTACGAGTATCAGTATGATTATTAGCTTCAAAAAGACCTTTCTGATCAGTGAAATTTAATGATTTGTTTAGTGCCTCTGTAATATTTGATTGCATTTTATACCTCTAAAGTTCCGCGCGCTGTCTGATCTCTGTGAATTTATTTTAAATCTTCTTTTCAGGTTTTCACATACTTAGAGACTCGAAAACTTGCAAATTTACGAATATTGTACTTCTGGAAATTTCTGCAAATAAGATGTGAAAGTCAGCGCAAAATATTTATTGTGGAGGTTTTAACCAATTGGTTGGTGAGAATTCGTTAGATTTCTAACAAATAATATTGGATTCTATTTATAATTTTTGTACATACCTTAAAACTTAATGGGTGAAGTACAGACCAGCTTCAGTAAATGAGAATAATCAAACCCATCTGTTTAGAGAAATGCTTGAGTAAGGGGTCGGAACGGACGTAAAAACAACAGCTTCTGAAAAGTACAGAAAGGAATTTATAATTACATTCATCGCACGTTTTATAGTTAAGTTGTGAAATATGAAGGCCTTGAACCCTCTGCTAAAGCTTCACATATCCTGAGAGGTCTCATAATATCCTTCGATAATATCGTATGGTACCTGTACTCATAGTACATAGACTTTACATATTCCGTTTTGAAGCCGTGCTTATTGGCAATTTTTTCAATCAGGTAAGGACTGTGAGAATCTCCAATTATATCTCGGGGACGATTTTTCAAAATGGCAGATATTTGCTTAAAGCATCCCATACCAACCCTAGGCAAAGTTTTCCAGAATCTGAAGTTCTGTGAAAACCATCCGAATTTCCACAAAGAATACAGCTTGGGGTCAATTATATCAAAAAGGACTATTTTCCCTTCTTCATTGAGGTAGTTGGATGCGTGCTGGATAAAAGCATCTATCTGCTCAGGCGTCATATACTGGATCACTTCTGTTGCAGTAATCCGATCAAAAGATAAATTCAACTTGTCCCAGATTGTTTCGTCGTCGGCAAGGATTAAGTCTACATTCTTGTAGTTCTGCTGCCACATTTTCTTTTCCGCTTCAAAAAGCATGGAATTTGAAAAGTCAGCCCCCACTACCCTCTCATAATTTGGCACGTAGTATATTAGAAGTTCTCCAGCTCCGCATCCAAAATCGAGAAGAGATTTACCTCCATTTAAATGAAAAAGTTTTTCCTTAGCCTCTTTAAAAAGGAATTCTTCTGTAGAATACCTGTGACCCCCCGTCTTTTTGTCCGAAAAATATTCTGCCCAGGAAAACTTTGATCTATTTAATGCTGTTTCCATACCGAATACCTCTTTCCTTTTCTCTGTCCTTGTCATTTACGGAAGTAAATCAGCAATCAAGGCGCAAGTGAAAATGATTACATCTCTTTGGAGCTTATATAAAAAATATGTTTAGTACTACAAATATCACACGATTTTATATACTTATTGAAATATTTGTTCTGAAAATAAGTCCTTACCTGCCTTCGGAAATTCCTCTACTGATAACAGATTTTTACAATAAATAACCCAAATTGTATAATAACAAACTTTTGTAAAAATATTTTTAAGTGCTTACATAATTTATACAGGTCTCAAGATTAATTTAATTCTAAATTTATTTTAAATTCCACAGAGAATTGTTTCAATATTACAATGGTAATTTTCTTGACAAAATTGCGTGATATCTGTATTCATAATAAATTGATCTAATGTATTCCATTTCAAAACCATATTTATTAGCAATCTTTTCAATTTTATACGGATTGTGCGAATAGCCGATGATGTCCTTGGGGCTATTACTCAAACTTGCACAGATATAATCAAATAATTCCACAAATATCGTTGGTAGAACCTTCAAATAGTGGATTCTCTTTGAGAAAAATCCTATTTTCCACAGAACATATGACCTTGGCTCAATTATATCAAAAAAAACTATCTTTCCATCGTTGTTTAAATATTTAGATGCCGTCTCTATAAAACTGTCAATTTGCTCGAATGTTAAGTACTGGAGTACTTCTGTAGTTGTTATTCGGTCAAAGAGTGAACTAACCTCATTCCATACGGTTTTGTCGTCAGCTTTGATTAAGCACACATTGTCATATTTATTTACAGCAACTTTTCGTCGTGCTTCATCAAGCATGGAAGGAGAAAAGTCGACCCCTACAACCATTTCATAACATGGGGCATAATAAATTAAGAGTTCGCCAGCCCCGCACCCGAAATCAAGAAGAGAAGTGCCTCCGTCAAGGTGAAGTAATTTTTCTTTTGCTTCTTTATTGAGAAACTCTTCAGTTGAATGCCTGTGGCCTCCGTCCTTCTTATCCGAAAAATATTCATTCCATGAAAACTTTGATTTTTTAGGTGCGATTCCCATTTTTAATACTCCTTTTTTAAAATTGATACGAAAACAATAATATTAGGAAGAAATCTCTGAATACAACTTCTGATTTAAAATAGTAAAAGAAACGAAAGAATAAATAGGTTAACTGTATTAATTTATCTTTATTTTAATTACTGTACCTCTTATAATTTCCATATGGCCATTGAGAATTTCAAGAACAGGAGAAGATGCCAGGACTGCAAAAACCACAATATCAATCGTATCCTCAATCTCTCCGGGAGCCGAGTAACATCTAAGTCCTTTAATCTCCCGGATTACTTGCAGAGTAGATGTAGGTTATAGTTCAGAACTTAAATATTTACACTTAATAACTTCGGTTCTATAGGTTCTTAAAAAAGAAGTGTAAAACGCTGAAAGTTAGGTGAAACTCAGGACAAACTTCACAATCACGGAAAACACGGAGAGTACTGAAAAATAATATGCTGCTGTCTTCTTTATCCCATGCTTTCAGTGGTTTGAACTCACTTCATTTTCTATTACCACTGAGTTTCAGTGATCACAGTACATGCAAATGGCTTTTTCGCACTCTTCATTCTGGAATTTCCACTTCAGCCCCCAGCGTTTAATCGCCTGTATTATCTTCACGAAATCCACCCCACTTTCGGTCAGGTAATACTCGGATTTTGGGGGATTTGTCGAGTCATCAACCCTTTTTTTAATCAGACCCTCAGTTTCCAGTTCTGTCAGCCTCTCAGAGAGTATTTTCGGGGTTATGTATTCAAGTTTCCTTTTCAGCTCGTTAAAGCGCTTTTCTTTCTTTTCTCCTTTGTGCAACTCCAGGAGGATATGAATTGTCCATCTTTTTCCGATAATATTCATAGTCTTGTAGACTGTGCAGTCTTTCATAGTATAAACATAGAAACTGTTTAATATATAAATTAGTATCTCTTATATACTGGTATCAAAAGAATACTATTATATTATGCAATTTATAAAACTTACTTTTTAAAATATACTATAAAAATTTGGAGCAAGGATCAATCATGAAAGACAACTTACCGGAAAAAGGCGCAATCGTTCAGAGAGACCGTGAGACCTACGCAATCGCCCCCCATATTCCCGGAGGAATTGTGGACCCGACAACTCTCAGGAGAATTGCTGACGTTGCGGAAAAGTATGGGGCTGCGGCCCTCAAAATGACTTCTGCCCAGAGGATTGCAATAGTAGGCCTGAAAGAAGAAGACCTTGATAATGTTTGGGCTGAGCTTGATATAAAGCCAGGTGCAGCAATAGGGCTTTGCGTAAGAAGCGTAAAATTCTGTCCAGGGACAACTTTCTGCAAGCAAGGAAAGCAGGATGCTGTAAGCCTGGGTCTGAAACTGGATGAGAAATATCACGGAATGCAAATGCCTTCAAAGCTAAAGATGGCTGTTTCCGGCTGCCCGAATTCATGTGCTGAACCTGCTATCAAGGATATAGGGGTAATGGGCACTGCCAGAGGATACACACTGATGGTCGGAGGCTCTGCAGCCGCAACGCCAAGACTTGCCGAGGTTGTCGCAAAGGAATTATCCGAAGAAGAAATTCTTGAAACGGTCGATAGAATTCTTAATTTCTACAAAAGCTCAGGTACGAAAAAGAGGCTAGGGAAGTTCATTGAAGACGTGGGCCTTGATAAATTCAAAAACCAGGTAGGGCTGTAAAACATCCATTTCCAGCCCCATATGCTCTTTGCTTTTCTTTAAAATTTTTCCATATGTAAACTCAAACCCTTGATCTCAAACGGGATTTCAAAGGTTAAAGTTAATAATGGCTCTCAGAGGTAATGAAAAAATTTGTATCAGGCATATATGGGAAGGGTGTCAGAATTGAGTATGCATTATAAAAGAGCAGATAAAAATGATCTAACAATATTTATAATATATGCCGGTATAATACTGAAAAATCCGAAAATTGCGGTCAAACGGGGAGAATAATATGAAAGTTACCGAGATGAAATCCTCACCTGAAAAGCCAAACCCTCATAATGTGAGCGTCCGGATGCTCTACGACACCGAACATGCCCAGGCAGTGCACATAGAACTCAAACCAGGGGAAGCCTTAAAAAAACATATCACGCCTGTGGAAGTGTTCTTTTATATTCTTGAGGGAAAAGGCGTTGTTGAAATTGGCGACGAACAACAGGAAGTCAGCAGGGATATGTTAATTGAAAGTCCTGCAAAGGTCCCTCACAGCCTTCTGAATCCCGGAAATGGGATCTTCAGAGTGCTTGTTGTTAAAGTTCCACGGCAAACCGAATCCACACGTCTGCTGTAAAACCGGATCAGATAAACTGAATTAACAGGTTAGATAAAACAAATGGAAGAAAACATGTCTATAGAAGAGAACAAAGCAATAATTCGACGATTTTTTGAGGAAGGGCCCTCTAAAGGAAATCTGATTGTTGCTGATGAGCTGCTGTCACCTGACTTCACCCTTCATGTTCCTCTTCCTGTGTCTCCGGGAATCGAAGGGATACATGAAGTAATTACCACATGCAGGGGAGCTTTCGAGCACCTTAATGTTACAATTGAAGATCTGATTGCCGAGGATAATAACGTGGCTGCTCGTTTCACAGCTCATGGTATACATAAAGGCAGTTTTATGGGCCTGCCGGCTACAGGAAAGCCAATAACCATGACTGGTATAGAGACTTTCCGCATTAAGGATGGTAAGATTATTGAGCTGTGGGGTGAGGCTAACCTTCTTGGTTTGATGCAGCAGCTAGGGATTTTTGCTGCACCATAAGTTGAAATTTTGCAAAGTCATTCATAATTGCATCGTGCTTCTCATTTGGAGCTTTGCACGTTTCAGGTATGCAGATAAGTTTAGAAAGCATGTGTAAATGAAAGGAATATTCATAGGTAAGTATCAACCAACTAATGAGGCACAACCAGCTAACGGGGCATGGTAAAAATTTTATTTCATAGTGAAATACAACTTGCAGATATAACTTGAGAATATGCCAGGTCGATAAAATGAACCATGATATAACCAGGGACCGGAATCTCGAAGAAGATACAAATTACGAAGGTGTAGACCTTGAACTTCGGGATATTCCCCTTCCGAACACAGGCAACATACTCTATTCAATATTAAATTCTTTAAATTATAATATTGCAAACTTTTATGCTTATACGAAGTTCAAGGACTATATCTCTGAAAATACCTTAGCTCTTGAACTGCTACAGAGAAGCATGAGCATTCACAGGGATTTTTCAGCCCTGTTCCTGCACACTAAAGAAGAACTGGTACTTACTTATCCGGATCTTCTGGAAAAAGCTGAAAAATTGTTATTCAAAGGAGAAGCAAGTACTGACTTTATAAATTATACTTGCAAAATGTGCAAAGTAATCAACGATTACAAAGCAATGCTGCATAGAGAGGGATATTTGCCGGACCTTAAAATGAAGCTATTGCTGGGTGACATATAATTTCTGGCAGCTCGCTGCACAACATAAATAAAATCATTTTTAACGGCATGATCTTGAAGGGGGGTCGCTTTCATGGTAAAACGAATGATAGTGAAAATTGACGAAGAAAAATGTACAGGCTGCGGAAAATGTGTTGCACCGTGCGCCGAAGGTGCTATTCAAATCATTAACGGAAAAGCGAAGGTCGTATCCGAAGAACTCTGTGACGGCATGGGCTTTTGCCTCGGCATCTGTCCCGAAGGTGCAATTTCAATTGAGGAAAGACACACCATCGAATTTAATCGAGAAAAAGCAGAAGCCCAGCCCAAGAAAGAAGACATCTCCATTCACTGCTTTAGCTGCGGAGCAGGCGAAAATACCCACTATCTCCTCCCCCTGAAGCACAAAATGCAAAGCCTCTGGGTCTGTACCCGGTGCCTTCCCAAGCTGATTCATGGGTGACTCTCTCAACCTTTTCTCTTATTAAGTCAGTCTGCTTGAGCGAGTAAAGCGGGTGAAACGGACAGCGCATAATAATAATTAACAGCATGAGCTATTGTACTTGATTTTATACTTCCAATGAGTAATTCCTGTTAACCCACGGGTACTTTTATTTGTGCCTGTTATTCTGAGAACTTTATATTCGTTTAGCATAAAAATAACATTTTTAGATGTTTTGTATCTTAACAGAATACAAATGAATTACTTTTGTAGTTCCTTTTTAAGACATTCAGGACATCCCTTCCCTATTTTAGTCCATTTTCTACTAATATACATATAAACAGCTTGCTTATAGTATTCTCCGCAGATTTCACATGGGGCATAATTCCTCACCTTCTTGATTTTTGATTTACCGATTTTCATTTTCAACTCCATGTATCTATACATATTAATTAGTATCTATAATAACATCGATCATATTAGTGTCGCGTCAATCCTCAACGATTTAACGCTTCTGAATAATTGCAATCGATTTTATTCGACATTTTGCTGTTGACTCGATACCAGTGCATCGACTCCAAATTGTATCAAAAGCTAAATGTTTGAATTCAGATCCAGAAGTCAGCTTGAGCAAAGTGAAAAGGACAGACAGTGTGCCAATTTTCTGTAAAATCACAAATCTCAATAAGTTATTGGGTAGAAAATACCGCTTTAGAAGAAGCTATTTTCATACCGTGAAGAATATGACATTGAATTTGCTATAATTCGTGACACTTCCAAAGAACACCGTGTCCTCTAAGCAAAATTCATGTGGCAGAGCCTTAACCCTGCCCAAAAAGTGAAAGATAAATAAGTGTTGATGTAAACTCAGTTACATAAATAGAATTTAGTATCTGCGGTTTTCTCTGGGTGGCCTGTGATTGGGAAGACATTCCCTGCAGTAAACTGGTCGTCCTTCTGTTGGCTTGAACGGAACTTCGGTCTCAACACCGCAATCAGAACAGATTGCCTTGTACATTTCTCTGGGAGCTCCGAAACCTCCGCGATTGCTATCTCTTCCCCTGGAAAGGGTTCCTCTGTCGTTAAAAGCCATTTTCTTTTACCTTTGTTTTAGTTGTTAGTTGATAGTGAGGACGTATGCGGTTGAACTGAAAAATCAATAACTTTAACCCTTAACAGTCTGAAACATGAATTAAACACAGCGCTAATGTAATTGATTTTGCTCCTCCAGTGCGTAAGTCCTATATACTATAATATGCGCAAGTTGTATATATACATGTTTACTTGTATATATACATTTGATTTCTGGTTGCTACTTCCCTACATTTGAAACCTCACATATAAAGTATCTTTGCAATCATTTAGGGCATAGTTACAAAATTCTTACTTATTTATTTCTGAATATCGAAGGGATTTTGTATCTCCATAGAAGTACAGGATATTGGAGGCATTGTTTGAAGTATATCCCAAGGCAACGACCTGCAAAAAAAATTGCAGACAATTTGATATTTTAAATCTATTTTTGGACCTGGTTTTTGGCAGTAAAATAAGGCAAAGCAAAATTGCTTTTGAATAGCTGCCGTAGCTACCAAACCAGTTGCGGCTCCAAGGTTTCCATCCTTGTTTTAGAGGATATTGCTAACGAATCTTCAACTTAGAATCCTAGTGCATAATCTTATTCAGGTGCAGTTTGCACATACATAAATTTTGAAAAATTAAACTAAGGTAAAATTTGGATATATACCAAATTTCACTATATATCTTTGTATTTAGCCCAAAAGTTATATATCTATCTCAGGGGGATTAATTAATCCTGGAAATCAGGAGAAAAAATATGCGAAAAAAAAATAGTTTCAAGTTTAGGCGTATTTGTTTCTTGGAAGGTGAGGAATCAGATATTGCATCTCTGAGTTTCATGTTCCAGGCAGACGTGAAAGATATGTATTCTTACTTGTTGCTTGATTGTGGTTATATGTAATTTTGAGTAAATATTCTCGAGTATACATGAATAATTCACAGGCTTCTGGTCATATTCCCGATCTTGATCTTATCACTCATTATAGTGAGAACTGTCGCTCTGCCCTTTCTAGGGCCAGCCCCTGGACAAAACTAGTCGCTCTTATTGCCATTATCGTAATCCTAACTATTTCTAATAGTGTTAAGTTACTGGTGGCACTATATGCGCTTATACTTATCTTATACTGGCAGTCCAATCTACCGTTAAGGAAGCTATTTGACTGGTGCCTTTTGCCTATTTTGTTTGTTTTATCTTTAGTTGTTCTGTTGATGTGGAGTGAACCCGGTGTGCCATTATTTTCTCTAAGACTCGCTTGGGTTTCCTTGACTTTGACAGATAACGGATTATTGCTATTGATCCGGCTTTTGCTAAAAGCCCTTATATCAATGACATCTTCCCTTCTGTTACTCATGACAACTAAATATGCTCACCTTTCAGCCATAATTTACAGGACCTTCCCATCCCCTCTGGATCAGATATTTCTGATGTCTTACAGGTTTCTCTTTATAACTCTGGATATGGTCGATTCTATGATAAGGGCTTTTAAATCGAGAGGTGGGGGCTTTATTAAAAGCATGAGCAGGCAAAGCCAGACCTTTGCGGAGATCTTTGCACTTGTTTTTATCAGGGCTTATGATCAGGCGGAGAGGGTGAATAAAGCTATGGAGTCGAGGGGATATAATGGGACGTACACTACAACTACAGAAGTTCAACAAATTACGCCTATAGAATACCTTATTTTGTCGGCGTTTTTAGTTGCAGTAGCTTATTTGCTACTATTTTATGGTTCATCAATTTAGAGGTGAATTTGTAATTTATGAAAAAATATATTGATGTATTACACGATCATGGTTTTCCCGACCCTCATGAGCTGATACATGTAGATTGTGCAAGTCACATTTATCCCGATGGCAGTATTGGAATTCATGAGTTGTGCTTTAGGGTTAAAGAAAATGAGATAGTTGCGGTGTGTGGGGCAAACGGTTCAGGTAAATCAACCCTCCTGGAGCACTTGAATGGCCTACTTCTACCGTCAAAAGGTAACGTCTATGTCATGGGCGAACTGATAGACCCCAGAACGAAAAAAGATCTGTGGAAGAATGTAGGGATAGTGTTCCAGAAGTCGGATGATCAGCTTTTTGCGCCTACTGTCCTGGATGATGTGATGTTCGGTCCACTCAATTTAGGCATGAACAAAGGTGAAGCCTGGGATGCAGCAATGAAAGCTCTAAGGGCCGTAGGGGCTGAGGAGTTTATAAATAAGATTCCTAATTACCTTAGCGGTGGCCAGAAAAGGCTAGTCTCGATAGCTGGAATCCTTGCCATGAAACCAAAAATAATTGCTCTTGATGAACCAACTTCCGACCTGGATCCCCATCATGCTGAAATTGTTGAAAACGTAATCTGTGGATTAAAAGAGGAACATGGTATCAGCATAGTCCTGGCAACACACGACCTTGACCTTGCTGCACGTATAGCGAATAGGGTGTGCATTGTAAAGAAAGGATCAGTAATAGCAGAGGGCAGTCCCTCAGAAATCTTTTACAATACTGGTTTACTTGAAGATGCCGGGCTGAAAGAACCTAAGATTGTACAGATATACGAAGCCTTCTGCGAATTCAGAGGGGTGAAGATGGAAAAAAGGCCTGTGACTATAGAGGAACTGGTAAAATCTCTCTAACCCACGAACATATATAAGCCATATCGAAAAAGCTGTAGCGACCTGGCTTGAATTTGATCTTTTCCGATTAAACCCATTATTCTCTGGCTAACTTGCAAATATGAAGTTTGGTAAGGCACCAAACAATTTGGTGATCTACCAAAAATTAAACAATTTGGTTCCACTGAAACCTGGTTAAAAATCTGCATAAATAAAAAACAAGATATGTTAGGAAGTTCTGGAATGGCTCACATACATTTAGAAGATGGTGCTTTCTCCCTGCAATGGGTCTCTATATGGTGGATTCTCTCTCTAATTTTGGTCTGCCTTTGTATATACTGGATGAGAAAAATGAAGAATAAGAATAACAATAACAATAAAGTGTTAACTATAGCAGGGATGTGCACTGCTGCTTCATTTGCGATATTTCAGGTGAATATCCCTCTGTTCGGGGGGGTTCACATGAATCTTACGCCTCTTATAGGCATCCTGGGAGGCCCTGCCGGTGGGGGAATAATCGTGTTCATAGTGAACATATTATCGGCTGCAATAGGGCATGGTGGATGGGGACTGATTGGAGCTAATACTCTGGTCAATATAACTGAAGTTTCCATTGCCTACTTTACATACCGTGGACTTGCCAAAGCCAAATTGAGCTCATTCTCAAGAGCCGGTATTGCTACCCTGGCAGGACTTATGTTTGGTAATATAATTATGATAGTCATAATATTGGTCTCGGGCATCCAGGGAGTAACGCAGAGTCGCATGGATATTCTCTATGGACTCTCCCTGCTGGCAGGAGTCAATATGGGGGTTGCTGCAATAGAGGCTGTACTTACGGGATATGTAATATCGTATATACAAAAAGTCAGACCAGACATGCTTCAGGAGGCTGAGCCACTTGTATGAAATAAACCGCAAGAAAAGTATGATTCTGTTTGGGGTTTTGATTTTGGCTGTTGTGGGATTAAGCTTGGTTGCCTACCATGTTTCAGGCCATATGGGTATAGAAGAGAGATTTAATAGTGCCGTTGGGATTTACGCGGGTCCAGAAGAGGAAGGGTCTTCCGGCATATTTGGATTTAATATTGAGGGCAACCCATTATACTATGCAGTCATCCTTGCCTCCCTGATAATATTATGCTTGATTATTTACATTAAAAAATAGAAATACTGTCGCCTGTTGCATTCCGGAGCCTCAGGAATAGATATATATTATGCATAATGATACTAATATTAATATAAATACAAATACAATCGGGGGTTATTAAATATGGAAGAAGATAAACATCTGGAACCTAAAGAATTACTTGAAAGCATGAGTAAGAAACTGGGCTTTACTCCGCATATTCTTGAAATTATTGGAGAGCTTGACAGTGAATCACTTAAAAAATACAACAGGTGTAATAATAAATTACTGTCAGATGGAGCCCTGCCTGCAAAGGTGAAGATCCTGATAGCTCTTGCAGTTGTTGCATCCAAACAGTGCGAAAGGTGTACTGTTGTGCAGATGCAAAGTGCACTCAAGAATGGTGCCACCAAAGAAGAAATAATGGAAGTTATGGATGTCATATTCATAACCTCAGGCGCGCCTGCTGTAGCAGCTTGCAGGGATGCGTTAAAACTACTAAAGTAAAAAAGGCTTAACCCTTTTATGACATTTTTCAGACAGGTGCAATAAAAGCGTAGAAAGCCACATTATAGTGCCTGTAAGCTATTTTTATTTTTGTAGTGTATGTTCCAGACATTTCATTTATTAAAGTTCTTATGTCATCAACAGAAGCCGGGATGATTTCAAAAGGGACCTCCATTTCAATAATTTAAACCGGATGTTCTCTAATTCAACATTCCAATGTTTAGAAGTAACCTCTTTATACAGCTCCATGGCCTGTACTATGAAATCCCCCTCAGCGTAACTTTCGGTTTCTTCTAAAAATCGTTTTTGTACTTCAATTCTTTAACTTTATTTTTGATAGGTTGCCGCGATTTGTGACAGTGATTTAATTCAATTTGCTAAAGCAAATAATAAACGCAGTCCCATTGTCCCTTTTAAGTTCAATGTAACCTTCTATTTGTTCAACAAGGATGTTTACAATCTGGAGACCTAGAGATTTCGTATTCCGAAAATCTACTTCCTCCGGAAATCCCTTACCATTATCTGCTACTTTCAGTATAAACAGCAAATCATTTTCATTCCTGAAGTTCGATTTTGTCCCTGAATTTCCGAGATTGTTATTTTCTTTTTCGTAATTTTTCACCCTGGAAAGACTTATATGGATTTCCCCTTCTTTTCCGGTAGGAAATGCGTACTTCAGAGCATTTGAAATTAGCTCGTTAACAATAATACCGAGAGGAATTGCCGTATTCATTCCCAGATAAATTTGTTCAAGGTCAAGCTTAAGGTTTATCCTCTCACCCCCCAACTTGTAGGAACGGAAAAGATCTGCAGTGAGTTTTCGGAGATAATCTGCAAAGTCAAGGGTGTCCAGTTCATCACCTTTGTATAGTTCTTGATGAATTAGAGCCATTGAAGCTACACGGTTCTGGCTTTCTCGAAAAGCTTCAAGCATTTTTGCATCAGTGGACCTTTCAGCTTCCAGGCTTAAAAGAGATGAAATCACCTGCAGATTGTTTTTGATCCTGTGGTGAATTTCTTTTATACGAGCTTCCTGTATTTTTTTAAGATTAATGTCTATCGTTTTTCTATTCGTGATATCACGAACTAACCCATGTGCCTGTCCTGATGTTCTGGAACCTGTAGGAAATTTTTGGAGAATTTCCTGGACCCATCTTATTTCCCCATCCTTTCTCCATATTCTGTACTCCAGTTCGGTAGATATATCCGGTTCAGATATCGCCTTTTTCAGATTTTCACAGGCCAAAGGCCGATCTTCAGGTATAATTAGTTCTACCCATTTAACTTTACCAAAAAGGAATTCTTCTTTACTGTATCCAGTGATACTTTCGATATCTCCATCTATGGATATTGGTGCAAAGTTCTCATCTATCCTGAGTCCTATAAAACCCTCGATATTTTGCTTGAGTAAATGGTAGTTTTTTTTCGTTTCAGTCTTATAAACAGATTGAAGCCACTCCTGGCCTTCTTTAGTTTTCATAAGAACTTCAAGTAAATCAGGAATTCGATTTTTACGTTCCTCTGCTTCCTTTGTTTTTATATGATCGTACTTCCCAAAAAACTCAGATAGTGCTAGAGACACTACATCAGAAACGCTTGAAAATTCGAAAGTTGCAACTAACTCAAGGCACCGTATTTTAATCCATGGAGATACAGTGGCATTAATTTGTTCCTTTTTCTTTACCGCTTTGGCCATTTACAATCCCCAATTAGAAGTTTTCTACCTAGTACTTTAGAAATTTATATATAATGTAGTGGAGTTTTCACTATACAATGTAGTAATTATTATATAAGTAGGAAAAAATGTTTTGTAACCAAAAAATGTAGAGAAACTGGCAGATTACACTTCTCCTTGATAACCCTCTTTTTTTCCAGGCAAGCAGGCCACTTGCTGCAGGGCAAACGTTGATCCTGTCGTATTTCCCCCAGTCATGCAAGCAAGCATCTCTTCTTTTTCGTTGAAGGTTACCCCCACAGCACGACGAACAGCGGCAGAATAGCTCTTATATTGCTTTTTTCCATCAGCGATCACTGTTATATTTGGAAAATATCAGGTTGGAGCTGATAATTTTTCTGTATTTTTTTGCCATTTGTGGTGAATTAATCATATAATAATATGAAATATTCACATATAACGATTTGTATAGGTTCGTACTTCATACAATTATTTATATTATAGACAATTGTATGATTTAACGATGAAAGAGCGATTTACTGTCTCGATGGACGATGATCTTGCAACATGGCTTGACAAATTATGTGATGAAAAAATATTCAGCAGCCGAAGTCACGGAATTGAGTTTTGTGTTAAACAGATCAAAAAAATGGATGTCGAGAAAGTTGTGCTTTTACACTGGGGTAAAGAAGAAGTGGAGCCAATTTTTTTATCGAAAAACAACGCTAAGATCCTTACCAGGATATCTGAAAAATTAGACCTCAGTCCTGAAGATACACTCAGCATTCTTTTATATAAAGGATTAGAGGAAGTAAGTAAAAACGCCCAGAAGCTGGAAAAAGGGGAAGGAAATAAAAAGGAAAACTCTAGAAAAGTATTCTTCGAATGATTTTTTAACAATTTGAATAACCGAATTACTTTCTAATGGTTTTCGTGTTTTAAGTGTTAAAACCGGTATTTTCAAAAAGCCACATCTAAAATATGGATAAAGTATCAAAAACGGTCTTTCAAGAAGAAAAACTTTAAATGTTATTATACGCCGGGAGTTAGGAGAAGAAAGAAAATATGCTTAGAGCTCGAAACAAACGAGTAAGATCAAAACAGTTGTAGAAAAGAATAGACTTGAGAGCTAAATTACTTTTTCCCATTTTTTATGTCGGATTACTGGAAATTTCGTTTTTCCGTTTTTCTGTTTTTTCGAGTTAATATATAACTCTTTATTTTCTAACAATTTTATAATATAAATAATTTTCCTGGGTGGTTTACATAAAGAATCTATTTCAATAAGTAAGTCAATTTGTGAGCCAATTTACAAAGTAAATACTTTTCTATCTTTTTAGTATTGAAACTGGTTCGGTAATGGTGTGAGTTATTGAAAACCGTAAGCACAAGAATCTCTCTACATTTTACTCAAACATGGGGAATGTACTCTGTTTTTCAGAATTGATCAATAACTCACTAACACGACCCGAAATAAAGAGGAGCTAAAAATTCTTACCAATGTGTTTTTATCGTGTATTGTGGAAACATGAGCTTCTTTTCAGACTTTACTTTTCCTGAATTCTCAATAAAATCACATATATATAAATCTGAATTACATTAATAGTATGGGAGTAAAGAAATTTTTCATGTGGCTTACGTGGGATTTCTCGGAGAAATACTGATTTTCTCAGCCTGTATCCCCCAAAATACAGGGGTTATGGCTCAGGAATACGAACCCGGAAATGAGGGAGCTCAGATTAACTCAAGCCCGGGTATTGATGCGGGAATAAAACCTTCAGACACCTCAGAGAATTTGACCCCGGAAGCGGTTAAGGCCGCGGAGAATCTTGAGATCACTGTTTATGAACAGGGAATTTCCCTTGTGAAAGAAAAACGAGAACTTCTGCTGAAGAAGGGAGTCAATCAGATCCAATATACGGATATTGCTTCCGGAATTGATCCGACTTCCGTTATCATCGAGGACCCTGAAAATAAGGACACCGTCCTGCTTGAACAGAATTATGAATATGATCTTTTGAACAGTGCTGAGTTGCTTGAAAAATACCTTGGCAGGGAAGTCAACGTAACTGACAGAAACGGTGAAACTTACACCGGTACGCTGTTGAGCCATGAAGACAGCAGTATTGTCCTTAAGACCAAAGCAGAAAAAGTTGTGGTACTTAAGGATTTCTCAAAAATAGAACTGACTGACTCTTCCGGCCTCTCGGCAAAACCTGCTCTGATCTGGCAGATTTATTCTCCTGTTTCAGGAACACGACAGCTTCTAGTTTCCTACCTGACTGGCGGTATAAACTGGGAAGCGGATTATGCCCTCATAAGCAATGCGGATGATACGAAAGCAGATATGTGTGGCTAATCAAGCTGTCTCACAAATGCCCATGGCCGAAGAAGCTCTTTTTGAGTATCATCTTTATACTGTTGAAAAACCGGCAACCCTGAAAAATAATCAGGCAAAGCAGATCTCCCTTCTATTTGCAGATTCCGTCCCTATGGAAAAGAAGCTCATCTACGACAGTTCCCTGGGCGAGAAAGTCCTGGCTTACCTTACTCTTGAAAACTCAAACGAAAGCGGGTGGAATGCTTCTTCCAAAAGGAATCATGAGAATTTATAAAGCTGATTCTTCAGGAGGGCTTCAGTTTCTCGGGGAAGACCGGATAAAGCATATTCCCGAAGCCGGAGAGTTAAGAGTGGCTGTAGGCTCATCTTTTGACCTGATTGTTAAGCGAAACGAGACCGATTACCACCGCATAAGTGAAAATGTAGAAAGGACGAGCTATGAGATCGAGCTTAATAACAGTAAGGCTGATTTCCAGACCGTTACTATCATGGAACATCTTTCCGGAGAATGGGAAATTCTGGAAAGCTCGGACAGCTACGAAAAAACTGATGCCTTTACCATTGAATTCAGGGTGACGGTCCCTGCAAAAGGCACGAAGATTGCTTCTTACACTGTAGAACGCCGCTTTTAAGGGTAGATAATACCATATAAAAGCTTCAGAGAAGATTAAAAGTGCAGAGATGCCTGGCGGTGAGAACGTCTGAATTGACGGCCGCCGGCGAAATAAGTGAAAAATAAGTTTGCAAGACCAGGCACAGAGGATTTCTGTAACCGGTCTTTGCATTTATCCTTCGAGTACGATCTCGATGTTGATATCCTTGGGAACCTGGATTCTCATGAGCTGGCGAAGTGCCCTTTCATCGGCTGCAATGTCAATGAGTCGCTTGTGTACGCGCATCTCCCAGTGATCCCAGGTTGCAGTTCCATCTCCGCTGGGGCTTTTTCTTGTGGGAACGACAAGCTTCTTTGTAGGAAGCGGAACAGGTCCGGAAATACTAACTCCTGTTCTTTCCGCAATGGCCTTTACCTGATTACAGACTCCGTCCAGATCCTTGGGACTGATGCCTGACAGTCTTATTCTAGCTTTTTGCATACCTTTTTTCTCCTTAAAAAAAAATGAGAAAAGGAGAGTGTTATTTCTGCTTAACACTCATGCACATGCCGGCGGCAATGGTCATGCCCATGTCGCGGATAGCGAACCTGCCGAGCTGTGGAATTTCCTTTACGGGCTCGATAACCATCGGCTTTGTCGGTTTGATGGTAACGATTGCTGCGTCTCCGGCCTTAATGAAGGTCGGGTTTTCTTCCTTTACCTGTCCGGTCTTCGGGTCCAGCTTCCTGTCAAGAGAAATCAGCTGGCATGCGGTCTGGGAGGTGTGGGCGTGGAACACAGGAGTGTACCCTGCAGTGATTGCAGAGGGGTGCTGGAGAACCACAATCTGTCCTACAAACTCATCAGCAACCGAAGGTGGGTTGTCAACATGGCCACAAACGTCTCCTCTGCGGACATCGTTCTTGCCGATACCGCGAACGTTCCATCCAATGTTGTCTCCCGGAAGTGCCTGTGGGATTTCTTCGTGATGCATCTCAATGGATTTGACTTCACCTGTTGTTCCGCCTGGCATGAAAACGACCTTGTCACCCTTCTTCAGAATACCGGTTTCGACTCTGCCTACAGGGACGGTACCGATACCGGAGATGGTATATGCGTCTTCAACAGGGATTCTGAGGGGCAGGTTGGACGGTTTGTCGGGTTCCTTGAGGTTGTCGAGGGCAGTCATGATGGAAGGGCCCTTGTACCAGGGAGTCTTCGGGCTGAGCTTGACAATGTTGTCGCCGTGGAACGCAGAGATTGGGATGAAGGGGATTTCGCTTGGCTTGAACCCGATCATCTTAAGGATACCGGATACCTGCTCGATAACTTCCTTGTACCTGGCTTCGCTGTAGTCTACTGAGTCCATCTTGTTGATAGCGACAATCAGCTGGTTGATACCGAGGGTTCTGGAAAGGAAAATGTGTTCCTTTGTCTGGGCCATGACTCCATCAGGAGCTGCGACAACAAGAATAGCGGCGTCAGCCTGAGAAGCACCTGTGATCATGTTCTTTACGAAGTCACGGTGGCCTGGACAGTCTACGACTGTGAAGTAGAACTTGTCTGTGTCGAATCTCTTATGAGCGATATCAATTGTAATACCTCTTTCACGCTCTTCCTTAAGAGAGTCCATAACCCATGCAAAGGCAAAGGATTCCTTACCCTTCTGCTTTGCTTCTTCTTTATACTTCTCGATGATGTGTGCAGGTACAGCTCCTGCATCATACATTAAGCGTCCTACGAATGTTGATTTTCCGTGGTCAATGTGACCAATCACTGCTAAATTCAGGTGTGGTTTTTCTGCTGCCATATTTATAATTCTCCTGTAATTCTGGATGAGTTTAATTCGTATATCAAATATTTACTATATTAAGATTAGGGCAGATCTCAATATTGATTCATCCATTTCTATATTCTTTTATCAAATCAATATTGTTAATTTCCCTTTACCGGACTTTTTTCTTGAACCGGCACTGTATGAATATCCAGCGACCTGGACTGTTTTTCCCCAATATAGGCATACCTTGACTTAAAGCTTTCCGATTGGACGTATCCTCGAACCGATAGGGATTCTCTTCCCTTCCAGGTCAGTCGAGATCTTTTTTCATTCCAAAGGAAACAGGTATTATCTTATAAATATTGGAAAAGCGGAAAAAATTCCGCTTACATTGAAAGGTAGTCAGCAGATTTTGGAAGGTCCTTTTTGAGGCCTTTCCTTTCTCTGATCTGACCTACTACTTCAGTCTGGATACTGGAAGGCACAATATCAAAGCCTCCGAATTCAGTACTCCACATAGCACGTCCTTCGGTTGCGGACCTGATCTCTCCTGCAAATCCAAACAGTTCGGCTACAGGCACCCTGGCCTCGATAATTGCCAGGTCTCCTTCAGTAGTCATATTAAGGATAACTCCACGGCGGCCCTGCAGTTCCTTTGTTGCACCACCCATTGTAAGCTGGGGCACCTGGACAAAGACCTTCTGATAAGGTTCGAGAAGACTGTCTTCTGCCATAAGCATCCCTGCCTGGATGGCCTGCCGTGCTGCAGGGATAACCTGGGCCGGACCTCTGTGAATTGCATCTTCGTGAAGTTTTGCATCTACAAGCACACACTTCACGTTTGCTACAGGCTCTCTGGTAAGCGGGCCAGCACGCATAACTTCTTCAAACCCATCGAGCACCAGTTCCATTGTCTCGTTCAGATACTGGATACCTTTGGTCATGTCTATGAAAATGTTGGAGTTATGGATGCCAGCAATGCCTTTTGCTTCTTCTTTTCCCATCCCGAGTTCCATGAGCTTCTGCCTGCGCTCAAGCTCAGGCATGTTCATACTGATATCACCGGACTTTATCAGATCGACAATTGTAGTGTCAAGGGGTTCCACAAAAATATAGAACCTGTTGTGCCTGTTAGGGGACTTTCCTTCTACAGGTTCGATCTTTTTCTTGATGGTTTCCCTGTAAACTACAATTGGCTTACTTGTGGTGATTTCCACATTCTTATCTCTCTGAATCCTGTGGGCGATAACTTCCAGGTGAAGTTCTCCCATACCTGCCATCAGGTGTTCCCCGGTTTCTTCGTCCAGAGTTATCTGAAGAGTCGGGTCTTCCTTTGCAACCTGTCTAAGAACCTCGATCAGTTTAGGCAGATCTTTCGTGTGCTTGGCTTCCACAGCCACAGTCACCACAGGTTCGCTTACGTGCCTGATGCTTTCGAAAGGTATCATATCTTCAAGGGTTGTAACTGTGGACCCTACGATTGCATCTTTTAAGCCCGTAACTGCAGCAATGTTTCCTGCAGGAATTATCTCCACTTCGAGCCTTTCGGGACCCATGAAGATGCCTACCTGCTGGACTCTGCTCTTTTTTGCAGTCCCGGATGTGAAAACTTCCATTCCACGAGTAAGAGAACCGCTGAACAGCCTTCCGGTTGCGACTTCTCCTGCATGAGGATCTACGGAAATATCCGTTACCATGAAAGCAAGGTCACCAGCTGCATTTGCAGTGGCCATCGATTTGCCAATTTCAGAGCTAGCATCTCCATGCCAGATAGCAGGCACCCTTCCCTTCTGGGCGTCAAGAGGGTTTGGCAGGTACGTGATAACCATATCAAGGACAGTTGCATGCAGGGGACATTTTTCTGCCAGAGACTTCATGTCCTCTACCTTACAATAGTCATATACGTCTTTAAAGGAGATCCCGGTCTTCTTCATCATAGGCACACTGATAGCCCAGTTGTAAAGAGCTGATCCAAAAGCTACAGTTCCGGCTGAAGCATCAACTTTCCAGCCCGCCTTGAACTTCTCCGGGTTCATGTTCTTGATGAGCTTGTTCACGTGGTCAATTACTTTACCAAGGCGAACCTGCATTTCCTGAGAATCGACCTGCAGCTCATTGATAAGCCTGTCTACCTTGTTAACAAAGAGCACCGGTCTGACATGTTCTCTCAGAGCCTGTCTGAGTACGGTCTCGGTCTGGGGCATCGTGCCTTCTACTGCATCCACGACCACGACTGCACCATCCACCGCTCTCATGGCACGGGTAACGTCTCCACCAAAGTCAACGTGCCCAGGGGTGTCAATCAGATTGATCAGATAGTCTTCATTATTGTAAGTGTGAACCATGGAAACGTTAGAGGCATCGATTGTAATACCTCTTGCCTGTTCCTCTTCATCGGAGTCCATGAATAGCTGTCTGCCTGCAAGTTCCTTTGAAATCATGCCGGCACCTGCTAACAGGTTGTCCGATAATGTAGTTTTTCCGTGGTCAATGTGCGCAACGATACCGATATTTCGGATTTTTGTGGGTTCCTTCATGAGCGTCGTTACGCGCTCGACCATTTTCTTCCTTCGTCCCATGCTAATACCTTTTAAACAAATGTAATCTAGTTATATAATGACATTTTAAGTCGGGCAAGCCCGATAAGCGATTAACGTGCTGCCTTTGCAACTCTTTCCTTTGCATCTTTCCTGTTGATGGCGAAGGATTTCGTATCACGGTTTGCAGCGCCTATAATTTCGGTTGCCAGGCATTCTGCAACAGAGCGCTTGGATTTGAAGGCTGCATTTTTAGTTCCCATGCTGATGTAGCGCAGAGCAGTGTCCACACGCCTCTGGGGTGCAGTGTCTACTGCCTTTGGCACGGAAATCCCTCCGTATTTAAGCCTGACCACTTCTTCCCTGGGGCCTGCATTGGCAATAGCATCAACCAGAATCTGGATAGGGTTCTGCTGGGTCTTCTTGTTCATGATGTCAAAAGCTTCTTCAACTGCGCGGAGGGTCACCTGCTTCTTTCCGCTGTTGATTTCGGTCCTCATCAGGTTGTTTGCCAGGCGTTCAACAATGGAAATTTCGGATTTGTTAAACTGCTGCCTGGCGTGCTTTCCGCTGCTGTGAGGAACTATTACAGGAGTAAGACCGACGTAACGCTTAATTCCGAGGTCTCGGACTTCAACTTCAGTAGGGTCCCATTTGCCGAAAATTTTGTACAAAAAAAATCATCTCCTTGGCTTTTCCAATCTGCCGATTACCAGCTGGTTCAGGGACACATTGTTTACGGCAATCACTTTGAAGCGTACACCAGGAATGTCACCCATAGCACCACCCATGCGGCCTCCAATCCTTTCTACGGTTACTTCATCGTGTTCATCAATGAAGTTCACTGCACCGTCTCCAGGACAGAAAGCAGTTACCTGACGCCCGTTTTTAATGAGCTGGATTCGTACGCATTTGCGGATTGCAGAGTTGGGCTGCTTGGCTTCAACTCCTACCTTTTCTAATACTATACCCCGACCCTGCGGTGCACCACCAAGCGGGTCAGCTTTCACATCGAGACCAAGAACTCGCCTGCCGTAGTATGAGTCTTTCCAGCGGGCGTTTTTCCTGGTCTGTTTGAGTATATTAGCTGCAAATTTTCCTTTAGCCATTGTTAATTTCTCCAAGTTAAAAATTGATCACAGTTTCCTATAAGGCATTAGATGTCAGATTGTCTTTCAACGCCGGATTAATGGATCAACGTAAATTAAGGTGATTACTGCAGGATTACATCTTCTATATTGTGATGGCGACGGGCAAGCATCTTTACTTTTTCGATATTCTTGCCGTTGCGACCGATGGCAAGCCCCTTTTCTTTATTGGGTACCTCTACATAAGCTAATCGCTTGCCATTTTTGTTTATAATGTTTGCCGAACTAACGGACACAGGCCCGAAAGCGTTCTTTAAAAAGGTGACAGGGTCTTCTGAATATTCCACAAGCTCTATAGGTTTGTCCAGGGTTTTTTTAACACGGTTTATATTCTCCCCATTTTTGCCTATCGCAAGCCCCATATCACCCTGTTTCACGACATATACGAGTCTTTCCTCTTCCGGGATGCAGTCGAGAATATTCGCTCGTGTCATATTTTCAAATAATGCAATGTACTGGATGCTTTCTGCAGTAAGTCTTATTTCACCCAAGACGTTGCCAACTCCTTTTATTAAACAGTAGCTGCCAGGATATCCGATTCTCCTACATCGAGAATTGCCATGGCTGCAATTGTAAAGGGCTTTCCGCATACGGGCCCGAGTTCTACACTTGTGCCTTCATATTCCAGGACTGGAACATTTGCTGCCTGAACTTTCTGTTTAATTTCTTCGGGGCAGTTTGATGCCAGGACCACCATTTTTGCAGAGCCGTTTGCTGCTGCATCCATGGTCCGTTTGGCTCCAACGATTACTTTTCCTGTTTTCACAGCCTTGATAAGAGATTTATCAACATTGATCTTCATTTTCATCAACTCTGTCTCAAATTAGCTCGTCTACTCTACATATTATTTAATAAAGATTTCCAAGCTCGGTGAATATATGGTACTCTAAATACCTGATGCCTTATATCTATTTTCTGGTTATGAGCCTCGCGGACTCAAGTTTCTGCAGCAGGATTTGATAAGTTTCATTAATGTAATATATACCTGATTTGGACTTGTCTTCTATCAGGCTACACATTTAAATAATTATAGGTCGGGTTTTCGGGATTTTTCCTTAAAACCCTTACTCATCTTCTGTTTTGATTTCTTGTTTCCTTCTACTTACAAGGTGAACGTCTCCGGTACCCATGCGAATAGGTTGACCGACAATGATATTTTCTGTAACACCCTCCAACTTGTCAACATCTCCGCGCATTCCTGCATCCAGCAAATGATTGACAGTCACTTCGAAAGCTGCACGGGCAAATACACTTGCCTTTTCACCTGAGATTCCGTGTCTTCCTATTTGTTTTACTTCTCCGTCGCAGGTCATGAGATCTGACACGAGCATAATATGTCGGATATCCACGGTAAGACCCTGTTCACGCAAGGTATCTGTGGCTTCCTTGATAAGTGCATTTCTTGCAGCCTCGACTCCCAACACTTCGTATATTTCATTGACATTATTTGTGCTGGTTCTTGTCCTGTCCACTCCTTCGAACTGAAGCACTTCACGCAGAGCCGAGCCTTCGGTATAGAGGGTATACTCTTCACCTTCTTTCCTGACCACCACTCTTTTGATCCCCTCTATCCCTTTCATGGTGACATTGTGGATACTTTTCGCAAGCTGGAGAAGTTCTCTGTAAGAGGGCTCTCCCGGGGCGATGATAATCTGGTTATCTATATCAGGGGAAATCGTGACCAGCACGTTCAGTTCTTCGTTGAACTTCTCCTTTACCTGTTCAATAGTGATGTTCCTGCCTTCCATTGCTTTTTCGTGCAGGTCGATTATAAGCTTCATCTGGGAAAGGTCAGTGGTCACGTCAGCAATGTGGTCGATTTTTGTCGCTTCAATTTCCCAGGCAAGAGCTCTTGTCTTTTCCCTGTCGTAAGCATAATCCTCAGGGTTCTCTTTGGAGAGGGCAATTGTCATCATCGGAGTGCTCGGAATTTTCCGGGCATCCACGATTTCTATAAGGCGGGGCAGACCGAGAGTGACGTTAATTTCAGCCACACCGGCATAGTGGAAGGTACGCATGGTCATCTGAGTGCCTGGTTCGCCTATGGACTGGGCTGCAACCACACCTGCAGCGTCGCAGGGTTCGATGCAAGACACCTCATACTCTTCCATTGCCTTTTCTATGATCTCTTCCATTTCCTTCTTGCTTACTCCGGCTTTGATAACTTCTTCCTTGAGAGCTTTAAGAGTATTCGAAGGAAAGGGCAGGTCTTTTATCATGCTATCGATTGTAGCTTCGCTGATACTCATCAGGCCACCTCTTTGTTCACAACCGAACGAACAATCCTGTGGATCGTCTCAGGCTTGCTAAAGTCACTTTTCGTGGGATTGATCCCGTCTTCTCCGTACTTGAACTGTACGAGCACGCCCCTGGTATCCCTGACTGTAAGGTCATACTGGACTTCCAGATCCTGGAGGGCATTGACAAGTCTCCTCTGCAGGTACCCTGACTGGGATGTCCTGACCGCAGTGTCCACAAGCCCTTCCCTACCACCGATTGCATGGAAGAAATATTCGGTCGGATTCAATCCGCTCTTGTAGCTTGCCTTCACGAATCCATGGGCATCCGACCCGAGATCTCCCACTTCGAAATGGGGCAGAGTTCTGCCTGCATATCCTCTGCGGATACGTTCACCACGCACTGCCTGCTGGCCAACACAGGCTGCCATCTGGGTAAGGTTCAGAATAGAACCTCTGGCTCCGGAGCGGGCCATGATAACTGCCGAATTTTCAAGCCCCATGTGGCTGTCTGCAATTCCACCAGTCTCGTCTCTGGCCTTCCCGAGCTTCTGCATGATGCTCATTTCAATTGTTTCATCAAGGGTTCTGCCAGGGAGGGATTCAAGCTCTTTATTCTGATAAGATTTGATAAGGTTCTGCACGGCTTCTTCAGCTTTACCGAGGACTTCATTAATCTGGATCCTGGCTTCTTTCGGGATATCTTCGTCAGCTATTCCGAAACTAAGGCCTGTCCGCATGATTGCCCTGATTGCAAGCTTGGTCATATCGTCTATGAAGTTAGCTCCGGCTTCGGGACCGATTTCCTTGATAATACGGTCCTGGATTTTACCTTTAAATGCTCCTATCGCAGCCTCGTCTATAGTGCCCATAATGAGTTCACCATTCCGGATTACCACATAGGCATCGTTCGGACACCCTTCTTTCTTGCAGGTGTCACAGTGCGAGCAGACCTGGGCTGTAAACTCTACACTCAGGTTTTTTGGAAGAATCTGGCTGAAGATCTGCTTTCCTGTCCAGTAGGGTTTTCCGTCATCACCGTAGCCCGCAGGCGTAGGCAGGGTACGGGCACTGCTCTTCCGGAGGATGTCGTACGCATCGTAGCCGGGAATATGATTTTCGAGACGAGTCAACAGGAAAAGCCCTGAAATGTGGTCATGGATCCCGCCTATAATGGGACCTCCGAAACGCGGGGAGAGGATATTTTCCTGAACCTGCATGAGAATCTTTGCTTCAGCCCTGGACTCTTCTGTCTGAAGGGCGTGCATGTTCATTTCGTCCCCATCAAAGTCGGCGTTGTATGGAGGGCATACTGCAGGGTTCAGCCTGAAGGTCTTGTTTGGAAGCACCTTAACAGAATGAGCCATAATACTCATCTTGTGCAGGGACGGCTGCCTATTAAAGAGTACAATATCTCCATCCTTCAACTGGCGCTCCACTAGCCATCCAAACTCCAGTTTTTCGGCAAGGTCGTCTTTGTTTACATTGGTAACTTTTATTCGCCTGCCGTCAGAACGCAGTACATAGTTTGCTCCGGGATGGATATCCACACCATTGCGCACAAAAACTTTAAGCTGTTCTATATTCCTTGGCGTTACCACGCACGGCATTGTCAGAATCCGTGCAATGGGCATCGGAACCCCGACCTCATTAATGCTCAGGTTGGGATCAGGAGAGATTACTGTACGGGCAGAGAAATTAACACGTTTACCAGACAAGCTTCCTCTGAAACGCCCTTCTTTGCCCTTTAAACGTTGAGAAAGGGTTTTTAAGGGCCTGCCTGATCTATGCCTTGCGGGAGGTATCCCTGAGACTGAGTTGTCAAAGAATGTAGTAACGTGATACTGAAGGAGTTCCCAGAGGTCCTCAATAATGAGTTGAGGGGCGCCAGCTTCCCTGTTTTCCTGGAAGCGCTGGTTGATCCTGATGATATCCACCAGCTTGTGGGTCAGATCATCTTCACTGCGCTGCCCGGATTCAAGAGTAATGGAAGGACGAACCGTTACAGGAGGAACAGGAAGGACGGTAAGAATCATCCACTCAGGCCTTGCATTCTTCGGGTCCATTCCGATGACCATTATGTCATCGTCAGGGATATTTTCAAAACGGTCCCTTATCTCGGTCGGGGTCAATTTCTCCCCGTTTTCAAGATATTCAGTGGGTTTTTCGAATTTGATATCGAGCTGTTCCTCGTTACAGTAAGGACAGACCTTTACTTTGCTGGCCTCTTTATAAGCCTCGTTGATAAGGTCATCGGGCATATGTCCGATTTCCTCAATGCCTACAAGCTGGTCCAGAAACTTCTGTTTTTGTGCAGGTTCAAGCAAGATCTTGCTGCACTTTCTACAGGTTGCCCGAAGGAGTTTTCTGATTACTTTGTTAAAGCCAACGTGGACTACAGGGGCAACAAGTTCGATGTGCCCGAAGTGTCCTGGACACTCACCTGCCCGACCTGAACAGGTTTTGCAGCGAAGTCCGGGGTCAATAACCCCCAGTTTTGTGTCCATAAGTCCCATATCAATTGGAAATCCGTCATCATCGTAAGTGTCAGCCGTGATAATGGGCGTTGAACTCATCTTACGGATTTCTTTTGGGGACATTAAACCGAATTTAATTGAAGCAATTCTTTTCGGAATAGGAGGTACATTTGCCATCTTCCACCTCACACCGCATCTTCAAGATTAAGTCTGGGAGCAACTCCCAGGGATTTTATTTCGTCCAGTAGAAGCTTGAATGCGTAGCTCATCTCTACGGGGTAAATATCCGTGTCAGCACCGCAAGCGGAGCAGAAAGAGACGTTCCGCTGCTTGTCATATGTTGCAATCATTCCGCAATGAGAGCAGACAAGTTCTACAACCTTGTCCGACTCGTCCAGCAACCTCTCTTTTAACGACATGGCAGCTCCGTGCCCTACCAGCACATCACGCTCCATTTCCCCGAACCTGAGACCACCTTCTCTGGCTCGACCTTCAGTCGGCTGGCGGGTTAGCACCTGTACAGGCCCGCGGGACCTGGCATGCATCTTGGAGGTTACCATGTGGTGCAGTTTCTGGTAAAGAATAACACCAACGAAAACATCTGCAGGGATCATCCTGCCTGTTGCCCCATCATAGAAAACCTCTTTTCCGGTATGTGCAAAGCCATGCTTTTTCAGGGCTTCTCTGAGGTCGTCTTCCTTTTCTCCAGAGAAGGCTGTTGCGTTTACTCTTCTGCCTTCCATGGAACCTACTTTTCCGCCGATCATTTCCAGAACGTGCCCGACAGTCATACGGGAAGGAATTGCGTGCGGGTTAATCATCAGGTCCGGAGTCAGGCCGGATTCCGTAAAAGGCATATCCGCAATCGGGACTTTCAGCCCGATAACTCCTTTTTGCCCGTGCCTGGAAGCGAATTTGTCTCCTATGTCAGGAATCCTTTCGTCTCTTACCTTTACCTTGGCAAGACGGGTTCCATTAATTGATTCTGTTAGAATTACGGTATCCACAATCCCTGTTTCATTGGACCGCATGGTGATCGAGCTTTCTCTTCTCTGCTCCACTGCAATCCCAAAGTCGGACGGTTCTTCGAGGAACCTTGGGGGACTGGTCTTTCCGATCAGCACGTCGTTAGGGCCAACCGGGGTTTCGGGGTTGACAAGCCCGTCGATGTCCAGGTTCGCATATGCATCAGCACTGCGGGCTCCACGGTACTCGGAATCAGGAATTTCAAACTTGTCTTCCTGCCCTCCAGGATACCTTCTTTCTTCTCCCTCGAAGGTTCTGAGGAAGTGGCTTCTTCCAAGTCCTCTTTCGATTGAACCATTGTTAAAAATCAGGGCGTCCTCAATATTATATCCTTCATAGGACAGGATCGCGACCACGAAGTTCTGGCCTGCAGGTCTGTCATCAAAACCTATTGCTTCAGAGGTTCTTGTCTTGGTGAGTGCTCTCTGTGGATAGTGAAGGACATGGGCACGGGTATCGGGTCTGAGCTTCTGGTTTGCTGTAGAAACTCCGATACACTGCTTGATCATGGCTGCACCCATGGTATTACGCGGAGATGCATTGTGTTCCGGGTAAGGAACCATCCCTGTGCAAATTCCAAGCATAAGTTCAGGATCAATCTCCATGTGAGTATGCCTGGAGGTAATATCAGCTTCGTAGAGGGCAATGTAAGCATTTTCCTCCTCTTCGGCATCCAGATACTCCACACAGCCTTCTTTCACGATGTCTTCGTAGCTGATTTCTTTGTTCTTTAATTTCCGTATGTGCTCTTCTGTTACACGGGGCGCTCCGTTTTCCACTACTAAGAGGGGTCTTCTCGCTCTGCCCATGTCGGAGTTTATAATTATTTCCCTGGTATTGTCATTAAGAGCTATGTTGACCTGTCTGGATATGAACCCTTGCCGCCTCATTTTTCGGAGCTCGTTTGCGAGTTCCGCAGGGTTATCATGGGTTCCGACAAGCTCCCCGTTTATGAATACTTTTGCTTTAGTCATCTGGCATCGACCCCTTAATCACCGAAAGTTGAATCGGCATCGCTCATATCTGAATAATCGTAGAATTCTTCATCTTTGTATTTGGTTTCGGCTTCCGGAGTTTCTTCAAACTCCTCAACAATTTCTTCTCCGAACTCGTCGAGTAAAATTTCTTTTATTCGAGCCGGGATTTCTGGCACCTTTACAACCACACGCTCGACATTCAGATTGTAGAGTATTTTCTTCATGCTGTCGGTCTCTTCTATGCCTGTGGAAAGCTCAACCATCTCGGCAAAGTTTTTCACCAGGCCACAATTCGGACCTTCAGGGGTTTCCGAAGGACAGAGCCTTCCCCACTGAGTTGCATGAAGGTCTCTAGCTTCAAAATGGGGCTGGGCACGGGAAAGGGGAGAAATTACACGGCGCAGGTGGGAAAGAGTGGAAATATAGTCGTTTCTATCCAGGAGTTGAGACACACCTGTTCTCCCTCCAACCCAGTTTCCGGTTGCCAGAGGGTGCTGAAGGCGGTCAGTCAGAACGTCTGCCCTGACTATTGTGGCAACATTCAGTTCTCTGTTCCTCATGTTTGCGCGCTCGAGCTGGTATTTAATATCTCTTGCCAGCCTGTTGAAAGATACTCTGAAGAGATCTTCCATCAGGTCTCCGGCGAGCTTTAGTCTTTTGTTTGCATAGTGGTCTTTGTCGTCTTCAGACCGCTTGCCAAGGGCCAGCTCAAAACAGGACTCAGCCATTCTTGCCAGGAAGTGAGCCTTTGATACCCTGTCTCTCATATCGTTCCCAAGATGCGGGAAAAGGTATCTGTCAATGACATAATTTGCTCTTTTTATCTGGTATTCCTTAGCCTGCCCTGCAGCGACCCGTGCACCGATCTTTTCGATTGCTTCTTCCTGGGTCTCGACCTCGGCTTCTTCCAGGTTTTCCAGCATGAACTTGATAATTTCGGGATCACTTGAAACTGCGTTTACGATATCCTCATCAGTTACAATTCCAAGAGCCCTCATGAGGGTAATAAAAAATACTCTTCCTGAGATAGAAGGAAAGGAAACCTCAAGGAGAGACTTTCTGCCTCTTTCTACGATTACGAGCGCCCTGTACCCACGCTTCTGGGAGAAGACTTTTGCAACCTCAATGGAATCGCCATATCGCTCGCCATACTCTACAAGAATCTTGTTAGGGGCGAGGTCTTCAAGGGTCATGACCACTCTTTCGGTGCCGCCTATGATGAAATATCCCCCTGGATCAAGAGGGTCTTCCCCATACCGGACTTTTTCAGTATCACTGAGTCCGAGAAGATTGCATATTTTGGACTTGACCATTATTGGAAGCTGGCCTATCTTTGCTTCAATTACATCGGACTCGATTCCCTCTTTTACTACGCTCATCTCAAGGTAGAGAGGGCCTGAGTACGAAAGATTTCTAAGCCTTCCCTCGTTGGGGTAAAGCTTTTCGATTGCTCCGTCTGCCTCCTTTACTACAGGATGTTCTACCCGGATTTTCCCGAGTTTGAGGTATGTGTCCTCAATGTCAGTCTCTATTATCCTCTGTTCGTCTATGATTTTTTGCAGCCCGTAATCTATAAACTTGTTAAACGAGTCTATATGGTGCTGCACTATCTTGTCCCGTGTAAAATAAGCCTGCGACAGTATACTACTTTCTAACGCGATGATAGCACCCTCTTTGCTTTATTAAAATGAAAATCAATAAGAAGTGATCTTCAGATCTGTGTGCAGTCGTTGAATCTTTCCGTACGATGGTGCATGGAATTCAAAAAGATGTCCAGTGAAGAAAATCTGATCATGCAAGCGGTTTACTCCCCCCCGCTTACTCGATCACAAGTCTGTAATACTCTGCCTCCCCTGCAGTTTGACTTTTTCTTGTGATTTTCACTACATCTCCGACAACAGCTCCTATTTCTTTACTAACAGGATCCTGCACTTTGATTTTCGGAAGTTGTTCCTTTTCAATGGAATACTTGCTTAAAACAGACTTTAACTCGCCCTCAAGCATAATTTCATGTTTAGGGACCGACTCATGGTCGAGCAGGCTGAATTTTGTCAAATCCTTTCCTCCAAAAATAAAGTATTCAAAAAGCTTGGCCAAACATTTCCCGCGAATGGCCTTTCCGCCGAGTATAATTAAGAACATGGCGGGCCCGTAGGGATTTGAACCCTAGGCCGACTGGTTAAAAGCCAGTCGCTCTGCCTGACTGAGCTACGGGCCCAGCTGTTTTTCTCCACTTATGTTTTTCGCACCCTGGAGATTTTTTGCACGTCACCCTGCTGCCCCGCTGCATCAGGGAGCACCTCTCACACCGGTGCAACCCTCTAATTATAACTATTCTATAAATAGTTTCTGGTGACACTACTTTTTATCCTGAAATTTCTTTAAATCGGTTATTAATTAATCTCTAATGTGAATGATTTATACAGAATTTTTTCCGATCTTGCTGGAAAGATATATGTACGATAATTTTCACTTTTTTAAAAGTAAGGCTAAAAATCCAATTCATTTCTCTACAGATTCGGGTAAGCGGATAATTTTTTTCCCGATTTTGAATAACGCCCTGATTTCCCGACACTCGCCCTCTCCAAAAATAAAGCACTATTTTCCCAAAATAAAGCATTATTTATCAGAAGCAGGTTAAAATTTCTGGAAATTTAAATAAATCTTATAAATTAAGTAGTTTTTGGAAATTCACAAGTGAACTATAAGCGAACTCAATCTAAAAGCGAACTCAATCTAAAAGTGAACTCAATCTAAAAGTGAACTCAATCTAAAAGTGAACTCAATCTTCTAAAAGTGAACTCAATCTAAAAGTGAACTCAATCTAAAAGTGAACTCAATCTAAAAGTGAACTCAATCTAAAAGTGAACTCAATCTAAATAACTAGTTATAGTTTCGAATATATTATTCATGTAATAGTTTCGAATATATTATTCATGTAATTTCAAATTAAATACTCACACTTAAATTTCTCATCAGAGAAAATATGGAAAAATCACTTCTACTCATTTTCCATGGCTTTTGTATTTCATATTGTATTTTGAGATTAACTGTCTAAAAACACAAGAACAAATACACTTCCAAACACTTCCCTGAAGGAAATCTTTTACTGTTTTTGTACTGCGAACCTTATAACGAATTCAGTTCCAGCATCTCTTTTTAATTCAAGTTCGCCATCTAACTGGTCTATCAGAATCTCCACCAGCTGTATGCCAAGGGTATTAGAGTTTTCTAAATTAAAGCTTTCAGAAATACCCGCCCCATTATCCGAAACTGATAAAATAAAATTAGTGCCCTTATAATTTTCTTTATTGTTTCCCGGTCCGTTGTTTGTACGCTCTCCGGATTCTTCCCTGCAAAGCTTGATTTGAATTAACCCTTTTTCTCTACCCGGAAATGCATACTTGAGGGAATTTGAAACAAGTTCGTTAATGATTATGCCTAATGGAACTGCAATATCCATGTCAAAGAAAATGTCTTCTTCAAGGTCAATATTCAATCTGGTGTCGGCATTTCCAAGTCTATAAGTCTGGAAAAGGTTCTTAGCAAGCCTCTTCAGGTACAGCGAAAAATTCAGTGCATCGTTTCCTCTGCCTTCATGCAGTTCTTCATGGATCAGGGCAATGGACATTACTCTGTCCTGGCTTTCCCTGAAGGCTTTCAGAACTTCCGAATCCTCAACACATCCTCTGTCTCTGAACATTTCAGCCTGAAGGTCAAGAAGAGAGGAAACTACCTGCAAGTTGTTCTTGATTCTATGATGGATTTCCTTTTTGCGGGCAATCTCGATATTTACAAAATTCTTTTCTGCTTGCTTTCTTTCCGTAATATCTTTAACTACCCCAAGAATTCTGTTTACGTTACCTTTTGTGTCTCTCAGGCAGATCCCATTATCTTCAAAATAAATATATTCCTCATCCTTTTTTCTAAAACGGTACTCTACCCTGTAAGCATTTTTCCTGTAAGCATCTTTAGATTTCAGATGCTTTTTATAATTTTCCAGGTACTTATTCAGATCTTCCGGATGAATACGAGATAGCCAGAATGTTAGACTCATACTTCTAAACTCATCAGGAGTAAATTCTGTAAGCTCTTTGATACTACCTGCCCAATCAGTAGCGTCTTTCTCTAGATTATAATCGTATACTAGCTGCCCTGTCTGTTCGGTGACTATACGGTACCTTTCTTCGCTTAACTCAAGCTCTTGTTCGGTTTTTTTACGTTCGGTAATATCCTGGACTGTTCCCTTTATTCGAACAGGAGTATATCTCTCATCAAAAATAACTTCGCCCTGTGTATGGACTACGCGCTCTTTTCCATTGGCTAATATAATCCGATAATCAATGCTGTGTGGATTTCCATTTAAAAAATTTAGGAAGGCATTGTTCACATCATTTATATCGTCGGGATGTAAATAAGTTAAAAATGCATTGTAAGTTGTGCCTAATTCTTGAGGGCCACATCCAAAAATACGGTAAATTTCATCAGACAAGTATAGTTTATCAGTTACAATGTCCCAATCCCAATTTCCTAGATGTGCCATTTTTTGAGCTTCAGCGAGACCTTTTTCGCTTTCTTTCAACGAGTTATAAGCCTTCTCAAGCTCTGTTGTACGTTCTTTAACTAAGCTTTCTAAGTTATCATGTGCTTCTATCAGCTTAGCTTCTGCTTCTTTTATATCCGTAATATCCCGGGAAATAGCAAGAACAGAAGTCACTTCGCCATCAACAAATTCCGGTACTATTCGTGTGTTAAAGTAGAGTTCTTTTCCTTGAGGCGATTTATACTGGAATTCCATTGTTTCGGGTTTTCCGGTGGTAAACACTTTTTCATAATGTCCTTCCCATAATTTCACCTTTTCAGGACCCATTCCCAGTTCACTATTAGTTTTACCAGTGATTTCCTCTTGAGAATGACCATAAGGTTCCGTAGCAGCGGGATTAGTATATATATGGCGATATTGTCTATCAAACCGGGTAATCACGTCAGGAGAATTTTCAGCTAATGTACGGAAACGTTCTTCACTTCTGATCAGTGCTTCTTCAGCTTGCTTTTGCTCGGTAATGTCGCGGACAATACCTCCGGTGAAGAGGGGCCTCTCATTTTGACCCTTGATTACCTTGAAGTGATCGGCGAACCAACGGTATTGGTCGTCCTTGCACTTGAATCGGTACTCAAGGGTTCCGAAGCCAATATCGAATGCCTGAACCAGTCCCGCGGTAACCAGATGGCGATTGTCGGGATGAACGCGACTAAGAGACTCATTGATGCTCATTGCACTCATCTCCTGGGTAGAGAAGCCAGTAATTTTCTCTACCACCGGGCTCATGTAATCATAGCGGTCGGTCTGAAGGTTTCGTCGATACACTGCGTCAAGTGAGTTCTCAAGGACCGACCTGAATCGCTCCTCGCTCTCCCGCAACGCATCCACCAGGGCATCGCGTTCCGCCAGCGATTGGGCTAGCTTGATATTGCTGTAGCTTAGCTGTGAAAGCATGTTGGCAAGTTTTACGAAGAAGGCCATGCCTGTGTCCACAGCTTCTCTGCTCAACCGCGGAACTTTTTCAAGCGCTGCTATGTATTCCTCTTCATTGAAGCCGTATTTTCTCGCCTGAGATCGAAAAAGCTCATAGCCCAGAGGCTCGCCCTCGAAAAAGAACTGCCCTGAGAATATATTGCCGACATGCCGGCCACCCACCATGATGGGAGTCGCTATGTCCCACATGTTGTTCTTGCACCTGTAAAGCTTAAACTCCCCCGGGGAAACGCCCATGGCCAGTTTTGTGTCGCTTTCTACGCAGTGCTTGCAGGCTTCGGGGTGAACCCTGTGGAATCTGGTGCAGATATCCTGCCATCCGGCGCCTACCAGAACATTACCTTTGAGATCATCCAGGCTCATCGGGATGTGAGCAAGCTTATAGAAATCATCCACAAGGGACTGGATCGCCTGGGCATCAACGATATCAGCAAGCTCCAGGTTAGCCATCTTCCGATCAAGCGAAAGAGTGCTCTCCAACTTCAGCCTGACGTGCTGTTCACTCTGGCGCAGCTCCTCATCTGCCAGCTTTCGCTCGGGTATCTTTTCCCGCCTGGAATTTTCTATCCGCTCCCATTTTCCTTCCTTTTTGATCAAAACAAATTGATGTTTGAAGGCTACGTCGATGATCTCGGTTGCGCTGCATTTGTCGAGAGAATAGGTGCATAGAACCATCATCTGGTAGTTGCCGATAATTTTGTCTATTTCTTCTTCATAATCAAAAAAATTATTCCAATCCTTTTTTTCCAGCCAAAAATTGTTTCCACTCAACCTCACGCCCTTGTAGCCACTGTCCAGGGCCTGGTTAACTTTTTCGACTAACCCGTTTAATACCCTTTCCGAATCAAAAATACTATCTTTTACATACCAGTGAGTGCAGGGAATAATTTCGATTTGCCCTTTCTCCAGGTAAATGTCAAGATCAGGAACAGCTCTTCTCAGGGCTTCTTTTGCCTCTTTTACGTCAAGAGGTTGTGACGTGACCCACAAACAGAACTCGTTGTTTTCCAACCCTGCTTTGAAGTAGGGAATAAGTATGTCCAACAAATCTTCTTTTGTTCGATAGAATTGGCAGATATGTGTTCCCCAGGGAACATCCCCAATGATATCAATACCAGACTTTCTTAGCCTTTCATTCATTTCATACCCTCTCCGGGCATACTCCAATTCTATTCTTATTTTCAAACGCAGGTTCTGCAATAATTTATAGCTGGACGTTCAATTGTGCACTGTGTTCATTATGTTTATGATTTTTAAGTAACTTCTCTTCCAGTAAAAGTGATTCTGGACATTTTCCAAAAAATACATAAATACTATCCACTATTTAAATTGTTTTATAAAAAAGTAAAACATATATTAAATGTTGAACGTATTTATATATTACTTTATTGTTAAAAATCAGGTACAGTAAATAATATCACTTTCCGAAACTGGAAAGAGACGATATTCACTGCACTTATGTACTTTTAAAGCATCATAATTTCTGGATTACTGAAAATATTCTCTGCTGCTTCTTTTATAATTATGTCCCGCACTCCCAGCCGCTCATATAGCATTCCTGCGTAGAAGTGAGTTCATCAATGCTTATCCCCATTGACTTAAGTTTCATTTTTGCCACAAACATATCGAGTTCCTCCGGTACCTTGTGGACTCCGTTCAGAAGTTTATTTTCGGCAATATGGCGTACACAAAGAGCCTGATTTGCAAAGCTCATATCCATAACCTCAGCGGGGTGCCCGTCGCCTGCAGCCAGGTTAACAAGCCTGCCTTCAGCTATGACATTAATGCGCCGGTTGCCGATGTCATATTCTTTTATGTTGTTCCTGACAGTTTTAACTGATTTTGAAAGGGAAGCAAGAGCGTCCATATCGATTTCCACATTGAAGTGCCCGGAGTTTGCAAGGATTGCTCCGTCCTGCATGACCTGGAAATGTTCGGCTGTGAGGATATCCCGGTTTCCGGTGGTGGTCACAAAGAGATCCCCTAACTTTGCAGCCTCTTCCATTTTCATGACCCTGTATCCGTCCATTCTGGCTTCAAGGGCTCTAATAGGGTCTATTTCGGTAACGATTACACTTGCCCCAAGGCCCTCAGCTCGCATTGCAACCCCACGCCCGCACCAGCCATAGCCCGCAACAACAACATTTTTGCCTGCAACCAGAAGATTTGTGGTCCTGTTAATCCCGTCCCAGGCTGACTGTCCTGTCCCGTAGCGGTTGTCAAAAAGATATTTGGTCTTAGCGTCGTTTACTGCGATTACAGGCATTTTCAGGGCTCCTTCCTTTTCCATTGCATGAAGCCTGTGAATCCCTGTAGTTGTTTCCTCACAGCCTCCCAGGATATTCGGAAGCAAGTCTGTCCTTTCTTTGTGTAATTTAAATATAAGGTCTGCCCCGTCGTCTATGGTAATGTCTGGCTTAAGATCCAGAACCCTGTCGATTGCTTCATAATATTCCTTGCTTCCGATTCCATATTTTGCAAAACAGTGTATGTTCTCGCGGGTATCCAGGGCCATGGCCACATCATCCTGGGTACTGAGAGGATTGCAGCCGGCAATGGATACCTTTGCACCGCCTGCAGCCAGAGTCTCTACAAGGACTGCAGTTTTTGCTTCCACGTGCAGGGCCATTCCTACTTTCAGCCCTTTCAGGGGTTTTTCTTCCTCAAACTTCTCCCTGACGATAGCAAGCACAGGCATATGATTTCGTGCCCATTCCATTTTCATGTTTCCGGATTCTATGAGTTCTTTTTCTGTCATGGTGATCCCGTCATACCAGATAAGCTGTTGAATTTGATTTTCATTATAGCTTCGAACATAAGTATTTACACTCACTCACATTCTACAGCGGAAAATTTAACTGAATTATTTTTAGTTTACCTGAATTGTTATTTTGATTATAATCTAAATAAAATAAACCTGTGTTATTTCCAGGTTTCAGGTATTTACTGCTGATATTTTAAAGTATTTTCCCAACGAATTTTTCAGGCGTTTACCTTTGATACAAGCTCTGCTGCGGCTTTTTGAGCTTCTTCCATTACTTTCTGCTCATCCAGAACCAGAACCCTGTAATTGTCCATCAGGACCTTCCCGTTTACGATTGTTGTCCTTACATCGCTTCCTTTTGCCGAATACACAAGATGGGATGGAACATCGAAACAGGGAGTAAGATGCGGCTTTTTCATATCCAGGATTATCAGGTCTGCTTTTTTCCCGACTTTTAACATGCCTGTTTCCGGGTCAAGGGCTTTTGCACCGTTTACAGTGCCCATCTCAAGGACCTGCCGTGCAGGAAGAGCAGTGGGGCTGAAAGTGTTCACCTTATGCAGAAGGGCAGCGGTTTTCATCTCCTCAAAGAGGTCAAGGTTATTGTTTGATGCACAGCCGTCAGTGCCAAGGCTGACATTTACTCCTTTTTCGAGCATCTTATGCACAGGTGCAATTCCGGAAGCCAGTTTCATATTGCTTATGGCATTATGGGAAACATTTACTCCCCTTTTCCTCAAAATCTCTATATCTCCGTCCGAAAGCCAGACACAATGAGCGGCAAGCACATCAGGGCCGAAAAATCCTATATCATCCAGAAGGTGTACGGAACATTTTCCGTACCTTTCTTTCATCGCTAACAGTTCGGCTTCCGTTTCAAGGACATGGATGTGGATTCCAGCCCCATCCCTGCTGGCCTCTTCCCTTACTTTTGCAAGAAACTCTTCTGAACATGTATTCGGGGCATGGGGCCCGTACATCGTTTTTATCCTTCCGTTTGCTGCTCCCTGCCAGGCCCTGACGAAACGCCTGCCTTCCTTAAGGTCGGCTTCTCCCTTTTCTTCATTCCAGAGTTCTATCAGTCCATGGGAAAGCGAGGCTCGAAGCCCTGATGCCTCAACAGCCTTTGCTGTTTCATCCATATGGAAGTACATATCTGCAAAAGAAGTAGTTCCCGACCTTATCATCTCCAGGCAGGCAAGCAGGCTGCCTTTATAAACGTCTTGTGCAGTGAGCCGGGCTTCGGCAGGCCAGATATGCCCCTCAAGCCAATCTGAAAGCTGCAGGTCGTCGGCATAACCCCGGAAAAGAGTCATTGCTGCGTGCGTATGTGTATTTACAAGCCCTGGCATTACGACCGAATGTTTTGCATCGATTACGGTCTCGGCACTTTCGCTCGTTTTTTCTCCGATTTCCGTAATCCTTCCGTCTTCAATGACAACAGTTCCGTTTTTGAGGTCCCCTGTATCCGGGTCCATCGTTAAAATGTAAGCATTTTTTATGATTATATCAGCCATATGATCAGATCCGTCAGGTAATGAACTGAAACTCGTTAGATTAATCTGAATTTAAGAAGTACTGGAATTAAGAAGTACTGGAATTAAGAAGTACTGGAATTAAGAAGTACTGGAATTAAGAAGTACTGGAATTAAGAGGTTATCCTAAAAAAAGTTGTCCTGAGAATTGCGCTAAAACTCTGTAAAAAGGGAAGTTTTGTAAATTTTGAGATAGTCATACTCCAGTTACATCTGGAATTTTTCTGCGCGAAATTCTCAAAAATAGGCTCACCATTTAGAACCGTTGTTCATCGATTGCGGTCTCAAGGTTCAGGGCTTCAAGGTAAAGGCGCATGATTTTCAGCCTTTCTGCAGCAATCCTCTTTGAAGCTTCGGTATTCAACTTCTCAGGAATCGTGAAAGGTTTGTATTGCATATATTCGTTAAAGCCTTCGATAGGGTCTTCAACATACACCGTCTTTTTTGAGCTCCCTTTATCTATTCCTGTTGTATACTTGAGCATCCTGAGGGCTCCCATGGAAAAAACTGCCCTGAAAATTCCCACAGCTCCAAGGGCATCAAGCCGATCCGCATCCTGCAAAATCCGGGCTTCAATAGTCTCCGGCCTTTTATCTCCGCTGAAACGGTGGGTCAGGATACAGTCTCTAACGGCCTCAATAATCTCTTTTTCAAGCCCTGTTTTACCAAGAAATTCGGAGGCTATTTCCGCGCTGTACAGGGCATGGTCGCCGCCTTCTTCATGCTCCTTAATTACGCCCACATCATGGAGAAGAGCTGCGAGATGGAGTATGAGAGGATTTCCTCCTTCTTCTTTCTGAATTTCCAGGCAGAGGGCTTCTACTCTGTTGATATGGGACATATCGTGGGAACTGGGCTCCCCTTCAAGAAAATAGGCTACAAATTCCCTCGTTTTTTCTATAAGGTCCATATTCAGTATTCCATTTCAGCGGCATGTGCCTTGAGATGTTCCTGGATTTCTGAAATAGCTTCGAAGAGAACTGTTTTGTTATCATAAGTGGTAATGAGCTTTACAAGTTCCTCTTTCTTCTCGTGTTTCATCTCCCGTGCAAACCTGGCCATGTTTTCGAGCGCCCGAATAAGGTTGTCCACAATGGATATCGTAGCTGTCCTGGAGGTCCGTGAAAGAGGGTTAAGGTCAATTGTTATGACAGTTTTGCCCATTTCTACAAGCTTTTCACACCGGTCTCCGTCTTCCAGGGGAACAAGCACCACATCGGCAGTATAGATCCCCTTGCTTTCTACAAGCCGTCTGGCATGGGAGAGTTCAAGGCTCGCATCCGGGTTTTTCCCGAGCACCTCGGAAGCCCCGCTGGCTTTCAGTTGTTCTATTATAAGGTGAACCCTAGTCTCGGTCCTGTGAAACAGGTTCACCTCAATACTGGCTCCTGTAATGTCTGCCAGGGAAACAACTTTTTCAGGCGATAAGGCTGCAACATTGCCGTTTACGGAAATTACCGGGTTATTTGCCAGAAGAAGAGCAGCAACTGCAACTCTTTCAGCATGCAGCGCAGACTCTATGCTTCGCTCGCCTATAAGGTAATCAAAGCTTTCACCTCTTCCCTGTGCAATCAGACCCTGTACGCTTGTAATTCCCATTTTTACCCCGGCTACAACCTTTTCACGGGCGAGCAAGGACTCATACCTTGGATGGTCTTTGGGTATCTCGGTCATGTCTGTCGCTTACCTTTTTGCTTGTTAACTTATTTCTTCATCTCGTTTTTGTTTATTATTCAGGTCTGGAAAGGATTTTCTTTAAGGCTGGAAAGGATTTTCAATATATTTGCCCGATTATATTTATTCGGAGCATTCAGAGAATTATCTGGACTGGGTATCATCTATTTGACCACAGTTTTCTATTTCTATTCTATTTAAGCTATGGGGATCTGCTGATGTAGCAAATTTTCTGCCAATATTTCTATCTCCTGCCTGGCATTAAAAAAAGTAAATAAAGTTTCGCCCTGAGGCTCAATCGTACATCAATTTCGGCAAACAGGTGCTTATACCGTATTCCAGCACCTGCCCGAATTCCTGGAGGGCTTCATAGAGAGGAAATTCCTGGCAGGAGGGGGAAATTGCAAAGACCGTATCCCCTAGCATTGCCTGAGAAGCAAACCCTCCGGTTGCGTTTGCAGCTTCAATCACATCTTTTGCCCTGCTGCTCATAAGACCGGTTTTACTTGCAAACATTTTTGCCTGCTGCATGAAATTCTCAAGAGTAGGTTTTTTAAGCAATTCGGACATGGCTGCTTTTCCTGCAGTATTAATTTTCCCGGTTGCAGCTTCGTCCCTCAGCACTGAACCAGTGGAAATCTCGCCAAGCACAATGCAAAAAACCCTGGCTTCGGGAGCCGGGATCCTGTCCACAAGTCCGAATTCAGGCCCTCCGGGCTGCAGTCTAATGACTACCCCTCCGTTGGACTGGGCAGCAATATCCCCAAGTCCGCTGCAGTTGACAACCTCTGCCACATGTGCATATTCGGTCAGGCTTTTTACGGTCTGGTTCAGGGAAAGTGCCCTGTTCAGGGCATAGGCTGTCCCGAGAGCCCCTGCACCCGAAGCTCCAAACCCGCATCCGGTTGGGATTTCTGCCCAGCTTTTAATCCTTACAGGCACATCAGTCATCATGTCTGCGACTGTCCGCGTAGTCCTGCCTTTAACACTTTTTCCATTAAGGAATATTTCGGTTTTCTCTACGGATTTCCCAACCTTTACTTCGGTGGTAACTCCCCCATTCAGGACAATTCCGCAGCCTGTAGAACCTTTCCGATGAGGGTCTTCATGCTCGTGAATCTGGAAAAAACCTGTGATATGTCCCGGAGCATAGGCTTTTGCCAGAAAATCTGCTCCTTCACTCTCATATGTGTACATAGAAAACGCCTACAATTTCAATCATTTTTTCAAATTTCGTTCCTGTTTTGCAGAATACCTTACAGAATACTTTGCAGGATATTCAGATATATTCAACATTGAACACAGCTTAATGCGTTTATGGAGCTTCAACTTTAAGATGGGGATTTATACCTTCATGGTATTTTTTGTTATTTTAAAAGCCCGGTTACCTCTTCAAGGACGCAGGCTGCAAGTTTGCGTTTATCTCCGCTTACGTGCCTGGGCTCACCTTTTTCCCGTCCGAGCAGGTAAAGTTCGTTTTCCTCTGTGCCCATTCCACCTTTTCCGACATCATTTGCTGCAATGAGATCCAGTTTTGACCCTTCAAGGGTTGAAGTTGCCCTCCTGAGGAGCTCCTCTCTTCCAACCCCGGCTTCAGCCTTGAAACCTATGATCACAAGGTCAGGGTACTTTTCACGGCATTCTTTTATCAGTTTGCGAGTTGGTTTCAGTCTCAACACAAGTTCTCCTCCCGATTTGATCTTTTCGGGAGAAGGTTCGGCTGTATAGTCTGCTATCGCTGCCGAGCTGATCAGGACATCGTACCCTTTCTGCAGTTCCGAGAGTACGGCATCTGTCATTTCGGCGGCGCTCTCTACAAAAATTTCCCTGATTCCTGCAAACCCCAGCCGGTTCCTATGTACGAGGGTTACATCAGCTCCACTGCGGTAAGCTTCAAGAGCAAGTTCTCTTCCGGTTTTCCCTGAAGCCCGGTTCGTGAGGATGCGGATCGGATCCAGACTTTCGGCAGTTGAACCGCTTGTGATAATTACCTTTCGTTTTTCAAGGCCTCTTTTTCCGAGAGTCCTTTCGACTTCTAGCACTATTTCTTCGTTTGATGCAATTTTTGCTATCCCTTCTTCCAGTTTGGGACCTACGATAGAGATTCCCCAGCCTCTCAATTTTGCTATATTCTCAGCTACAGCCGGGTGCCTGTACATTGACTCGTGCATCGCGGGCACAACCATTAAAGGTACGCCTGAGCCAAGGGCAGTTGTTGTAAAAGAGGTGACAGTGGTATCGTCTATTCCATATGCGATTTTTCCTATGGTGTTTGCTGTTGCAGGGGCTATCAGGAGAAGATCGGCTCTGCCCTTCAGTCCGCAGAATTCCACATGTTCAACCCTGCCTCCAAGTTCAGTAATTACAGGGTTTCCGGTGGCATAGTGCAGGGCATCAGGGTGCAGGATATGCGTGGCAGCCTCTGTCATAACAGGATGGACATCAGCTCCGTTTCTTATCAGTTCTCTTGCAAGTTCAACTACCCTGACTGCTCCGATACTCCCTGTAACGCCAAGAACTATAGTTTTTCCGGCAAGAGAAGAGCTCTTCTGTCCCTGGATCCAGAGCGTTGGATGAAATTTTTCAGCTCCGGATCTGGCGGCATTTTGCCTTTCTTCTTTATCCATATTATTTACTTTATCCGGTTCCTTTTGACCGGGATTTTCCTGGTTAGGGCACTTCTGGTCCGTCTGATTTTGAAAGTCTTTCAATGGGGTTTTCATTCAGGCACCGGATTAATTTATAATAATTAAGTAAGTATGGAAATTGGCTTTCTTTTCAGGAAATCCTGAAAAACAGATTGACATTAAATACGATATTCATAAAACTTTCGAAATGCGAAGAATTAAAACTGATACATAGGCTTTATTTTATTAGTAAGTCCGCACATCTAGGCTAAAATAAGTTATAGGCTAAAATAAGTTATAGGCTAAAATAAGTTATAGGCTAAAATAAGTTATAGCTTCAATCAAAGCCGGAGAATTATCAGAGCCAGGGAAGGGAGGCAGATGAACGACAAAAAAACAAAAAGAGAAAACACTGCAGATACGAAAAAGGGCTTGAGTAGTTTCATAGGAAAAATTTCAGGAAAAGGACAGCTCGAGCTTGAGATTGACCGGCTCAACTCCGTAATAGTTAAAATGGAACTGGACCTGCGCACTACAAAAAACCAGCTTGAAAAGAAAGAGGCTCTTGCGAGGCAGGCAGTTGCAGACAGGCAGGAAGCTGAAGCCCGTTTAAACCAGGAGCGTATTCGAAACCAGACTCTCTCTCACGAGCTTGAAACTATCAGAATTGAGTCCCAGGGCAAACTGGAGTTTCGCGAAATTGAAACGCTGAGTCCGCAAGCTGTTCAGGCTTACCTTTCCAAACTTAGTTCATTCAGGACTCCTGCAGACGACCTTTTGACTGCTTATTTGCCTCCTGGAACTCGCCTCTCAGCCGTGCTGAGTGAAAAAACCCTTGATCTGGTAGAAGAAGAGACTCTTAACCTCCTTGACAGGCTTGATCCTGAAACTGGTATTGTACTTTTCTATGATTTTCATCGCATGGTCTGCGAAGCCATAGTCCCTCCTGTCCCGGTCCCTTCCCCGTCCTGGCAGCTTGGGGACAGTTTTGAGACTTCTTTCCTCAAAGAGATTTTGAATAAGAACTATCGCCTGCTCGTCCTTGTGCTACATGCAGGTGAGTCTTTCATCGGTTTTGCTCCTGATGCCAGAGTCTTCGATATCGAAGAGCTTGTCCATAGCAGCGTCAAGGAAAAACACAGCAAAGGAGGTTTTAGCCAGCGCCGCTTCGAACGCCTCAGAGAAGAGGATATTGCCCATCATATGAACAAAGTATTTGAAGCCCTGGATAAAGTCCTCGAAGAAAATTCTCTTATAGACTGCGTTATTATGAGTGGAGATCCCCAGCTTATAAGGGAAATCCAGAGACGTCTGCCCCTTAACCTTGAGATAATTGAAAAACCATCTGATATAAAGGTCGAAAAATCCGGCGGTGAAGAGATTCTCAGAACGTTTTTAAGCTCCAGACGATATCTGCTGTAAAGCGAGGGCATTTGCTGTAAAGTGCCGAAAAAGATGTGTTGCAAAGTTCCCAAAAAGCTAGAAGTCAGACCTGTTTAGACGAGATCCTCAATACGATTATTGTAGTAATCTCGAAAATCAATCCGGACTATATTCTGCCCCATATCCGCTGATGATACTCAAAGAAAGGCTTCCCAAAGTTGCGGAGGTATAAATCTTTATTCCTTTTCTCTTTTTAACTCTATTTTCAAACTAATTATTATTTATACTCATATTATCCTTGAATTTAACCTGGTATCCTACTTTCGGCAGGTCGACATTTAATTTTTAATAATTTTTAATATCGACCTGCCGAAAGTAGGCTGGATGTTTCAGTTTAATGGTTGTTGATCTTTTAGGCCGTTCGCATCAATAAAATATCTCAATTTCCCACTGTGTGGGTATTACTTCTTTTAACTCTTTTAGCCTAATTCTTGAGCATTAAACTACATCCAGTCTATATTCTGAAGTGGTCTTATTCACCTTTGTATTTTATCTCAGGCTTCGTGTGGTGATGTCCCTGGATATTAGCGTGGATCATCAATAATGCGTACTATTGGTAAATTCATTAGCAGGAGAAATATCATCATATGAGAAGATCTGTCTCATTGAGTTATCTACCTGAAGCTTATTTTTTTCTATAACATTTTGAATGTCAGTATCTAATATTCTAGATGGGTATTCATAAAAAGATAGATCATACATTAGTAAACAAATTTTTGGAGTTAATGGAAAGTATATTTTACATCCTTCTCGGATTTGATGAGGTTCGTTTTGATCAATTTCAGTTATATTTTCTATAGCAAAAGGATTGTCCGAAGTCCAATAAGTTAAATTAGTCTTATTTATATATAATGTCCAACCCAAACCAAAAAAAACTTTCAATGCAACTTCACTATTAAGCACATTAAGTATATGTAAATATTTTAGAAAAAAGTCATCATAATAAAAAAGGGCTAAATGTCTTATATATTCAACAGAATTTGTCATTGCTATTTGTTTTTTTACAAAATTAAGAATTATGTTTTTAATAAAGTTTCTTTGTGCTTTCGTTCTTTTCCATTGGTATATGAGAAACGTGGAAGTCACAGCTCTTTCATAATCACTAAGTTGAGATATATCTTCTAAATCTATTATTTTCCTATATATCCCTAATTTGACAGAAGCATACATTTTTTAATGTATAAATGGGCTTCATGCTTCTGTTTTCTACATACAATTCAAATTTATATCTTGTGTTTATTGATTTTTGACATTTTCATTTTATAAAAATATAATGTGTCGATGCAACGTGTTTTTTGTAAGAAAATACTGTATTAATTAGCAGGATCTGTCAAATTAGGGATATATTTTACTAAACTCATTTTCATTAACATTAAAAAGAATCTCAGGAGGCTTAATAAATATTGGTTCTTCGTCATCCCTTAATTCAATGAAATCTTTTACAGTGTTTATTTTTTTAAGTTTTTTACCAGATTTCGATTCATTAATAAGAGATTCATAATAAGAATTTGGAATTCTATCAATTAGATCATTAAAGTAATCTTCACAGCAAACATTCTGAACGTTTGTTTGAAAAGTTTTCTTGAAGACTTTATCGAATGTGTATATATAATATTCTTTACCTCTCTTATTGGAAAATTGTCTTAAATAAAACTGTGGCACATAGTGGTGACTTATTGGTTGTTGATTATTCGATTTATTCATAAGTTCTCCGTAATATTAACTGCATAAACATACTTTTGCAAAATTACGATGTAATTTATTCTGAAGTTATATATACAGATCAAAGCTCATTGGGGGTGGCAAGCTAGGACTCCTAAACGTAAGCAAAACTTTCTTCTTTTTTCATCAATTTTAAACCTGTTTTCCCATTTGGCCTGTACAAATTCTATAACTTATCCAAAAAAGCCGGAAATTCGATATCTAATTAGCTTGGATACATATCATGGAGAAGATTGAAGGCGGTTTCAATCCCGGCCTTCTAACTCATTTGTTTCCATACAAGCTTCAACAAGAGCTATGCCTAAAGGTGTTATAGCAACCCACATAGGATCATTTAGCATTGAAGGTACAGTTTCATCTTCTCCGACTACTATTGAGCTTTGTTGACCAAAATATCTTAAGCATTCAACTCTCATTAAATTATGGTAACTTATAGTTAGCTCTTCTTCATGTACATTCAAGTACTTGTAAATAGTTTCCAGCTTCACTACAATTTTTGACATATACATTTTTATGGACTCTTGGTTTACAGTGTCAACTTTTCTTAAAGTTTCATGGTAAGCAAATTCCAATACTTTGGCGTCTAAAGGAGTAAGATTTTTGATAATATCAATGTATGCATAGTGGAATTCGACGTTAATATTTGGATCTAAACTGTTTGCTATCAATTTGCACCAAATTTCTCGCAAATCATCATTATCTTCTAAAAGAGCCTGATCTATAAGCGGTATTCCAAGTTTTGGAGTGATCATTCTTAAAGTTTTACAGCCTCTCTCCTTGAGTATTGCGTTAACCTTATCTTGTATTTTTACTAGATTCTCCCACCGGTCGAATTTTCTATTATCTACCCATTTCCCAGCCAATTCCATAAGTGGTTCATCTATATATTTCGCGATGAACCCTGGTACATTACTTACCTTTTCTACCACGGTTGTGGCAAGTTTTGCACCTTCAGTAGTAGCTTTTACCCATTCTTCCATATCAGACATAAGAGTGAGTTATTATTTTTTTCATTAATTATGTATTTCGGTTTTTCAGGATCTCTTGCAGTGAACAAATATCCAAGCTAGGTTCAAAAACCCGAAATTCAAGGGCTAATTAGTTCCAATACATACTAGTGTCTAGGAAATTTAGTTATGAGTCATCATAATTAAGAAAGGGACTACGTATGAGGATTGTTACAGGACTTCTGCAAGGTAAGTTCACATTGACTGATGATGGGAAAGCCGTAAGACCTGGTGAAACGGTCAGTCAGGACGAATTATTGGGTACAATTAAAGAATAAAATAGACTCGTATAACAGCTTTTTCACAAAACAGCGTAAGGTGAGAGGGTAATACTGTAACTTATGGCATTACCCTCTCCCACACCCTCCGGCAATTCATCCGTGACTTGACCTCCTTCCTTTTCTTTTTATGCACGCACGATAAGCACGCATAAATATTGCACCCGCACGTAATATAGTACAAAATCACATTAAAGGTAAAACTTACCATCTAGCCGTTTAAAAACGTATAGAATTTTCTACATGGGTTTTCCATATAACCAGTTACCTCAACTTACATTCTAGGTTGTCATTCTTCCAATTAGTTTGCTCATTTACTTGCTACCTTCCGTAGATTATGACAGAACAAAAATCACAAAAGAGATGAAACTAATTGCTTTGTTATCACTTCTTTGTGTTGCTATTCCAATAATTGTGCAAACAGTTAAGATAAGGATAGGATTGATCGATGAGATTATGATTCAATTTTTCTGGTCAGAAATATTCTCAGACAGAGGACTGATGGGTTTCTTCCTGTTAATGCCCATACTAAGCATTTTGTATGTAAGGCATTATTATGGAACGAAAGGAAACATTATTGAGGATTTTACGTGAACACATAAATTTTTCATTATTTAGTAACTTCACGTTTTCATTTTAGAATTGGCTTTATAATCCCATATTCCAAACAATCAGACAACATAGGTACATAAACATTTGAACTAAATATTCATTACTCCTTAATAAATATTAACGGGTTATGATCATATCTTCAACTAATTTTTAGCCTTATAGCAATCGAAATATCATCAAGTCGACGCAAAAAAGTGAGCCTGTTTTTTCTGCGAAACATTCATCTCTTTTTTGCGAAACATTCATCTCTATATCTATGCAAGCACACGAGAAAGTGGAAGAAGAATTAATTGAAGTTCTTTTTTATAATATTCAAATAGATTAGAATTCTTACAAAGCCAAAGTTTTTAAATTAATCTTTAAGAGAGCTTAAGAGATTCTTTTATATAATATAAAATAACTTAAATATAATTATGAGACAGGCTCGTTACCATTAAATAGAGTTCTTTGAATTCAGAATGATAGAGATGCCAATATTGAAAAATGAAAGAAAAATACTTCTGCGTAATTTTACCTCTGAATCTGTGGAGCTTGGAATACTCCTTGCAATTGTAGGGGGATTTCTGGATGCTTATACATTCATAGGGAGAGGCGGTGTTTTCGCCAATGCCCAGACAGGAAATGTCGTGCTTATGGGCATAGAAGCTGCAACAGGAGAATGGAGACAAGCAGTACTTCACGCGGTACCTATTCTGGCATTTATAGTCGGAGTAGTGGTTGCCGAGATGATTAAAAAACCTTCAATGCGCCTGTTTATACCGGATTCCGAAAGAGCAGTTTTAATTCTTGAAATTGCAGTCCTTTTTATCATAGGTTTTATACCTTACACGAGCCCGAATATCATTGTAACTGTTGCGGTTTCATTTGTCTCTTCGGTTCAGGTATCTTCATTTCGCAAACTGGTTGGTTCTATTTATAGCACAACAATGATTACAGGAAACTTGCGTGCAGCTACACAGGAAGCTTATATCTTTTTCACAAAAAAAGACAATGAATCGGCTCTGCGAGCCATCCGATACTCTACGATTAACCTCTCTTTTCTAGCAGGCGCTATTTTGGGAGGGCTGCTTACGTCATTTATCGGCGTTAAAGCAGTATGGATAGCTGTAATCGTATTAATTTGCTCTGTAATTTTGTTCAGCAGAGACGAACGTAAGAATAAGAATGCTGATATTGAAGTATAAGATTGAGAGATTAATGATAGCAGAACGACAGCAGATTAGTGAATAAGTGGTAACACATCAGGAGATTATTGACAAAAGATCAGTGAATTAGTGACAAAACTACTTTTGCGCAATCTATATCAGCTTTCAATGCAGGGAAGGTAAGCAATGGCAAGAGATAGAAGAGATTATTATTATCATCAGGCAAAACAGGAAGGTTACCGGTCCAGGGCTTCCTTCAAGCTCAAACAGATCAATGAAAAGCACCGTATTATCAATCGAGGAGACTCGGTTGTGGATTTAGGCGCAGCTCCTGGAGGATGGCTGCAAGTTGCAAAGGAGCTGTCTGGGGGAAAAGTCCTTGGCGTAGATTTACAGAGAATCGAGCCTATCCAGGGAGTCGAGACCATTCAGGGCGACATAAACGCAGATTCAACAATAAAGAAGATTATCCAGATCGTAGGGGCAAAAGGAGCTGATGTGGTGCTCTGTGATGCAGCCCCCAATTTGTCAGGAAACTGGTCTTATGACCATGCGAGGTCAATTGAACTTGCTACCTCAGCACTGGAATGTGCGAAAAAGATCCTGAAACCTAAAGGGAATTTCGTTGTTAAGGTCTTCCAGGGAGACATGTTTAACGATTATATGCAAAATGTCAGAGGGAATTTTGTTAAAACAGCTGCTTATTCTCCGCAAGCGTCGCGATCCCAGAGTGCGGAAATCTATGTTATCGGGAAGAAATACCTTACAGCTCCGCTCCGCAAAGGAGATGAATTCGTTATGGATATTGAGAAGCTGGGTTCAAGCGGGGACGGGGCCGTACTTATTGAGGGGTTCGTTGTCTTCGTAAAGGAAGTCGAGGTAGGGGAAAAAGTCAGGATCAGCATAACAGATGTCAAGCCGAATTTTGCTTTTGCAGATGTTGCAGAAAGGCTTGGAAAATCCGAGAAGTCGGAATAATTTCATTAGAGAGTTCAGTTAATAAAGCGAACTATATAATTTAGTGATGAAAAGTCAAGCAGTAAAGAATAAAACGAGTTTCAAATACGGTGATCCGGTTGATTGATCTTCATACTCACACAATTTTCAGCGATGGGGAACTGCTCCCCAGTGAACTTGTCCGGCGGGCTGTCATTCACGGCTATGAAGCTATTGCACTTACCGACCATGCCGATTACACAAATCTCGAACATGTTCTGGAAGCTGCAAAGAAGGCAAAATACCTGGAAGACGAATGGGATATCCGTGTTTTGCCTGGCGTTGAACTGACGCACGTGCCCCCAAGGAAGATTGCTCCCCTTGCAAAGAAAGCAAAGGATCTGGGCGCGAAAATAGTTGTAGTGCACGGGGAAACCATATCCGAACCTGTTGCACCCGGAACAAATGCAGCGTCGGTTTCCTGCGAATATGTGGACATCCTGGCTCACCCCGGCCTGATCTCTGAAGAAGACGTTCAGACAGCGGCAGAGAATAATGTTTTTCTTGAGATTACAGCCAGAAATGGGCACAACAGGACAAACGGCCATGTTTCAAGGCTTGCCCTTGAAATCGGCGCAACTCTTGTGGTGAACACTGACACCCACGCCCCTGAAAACTTGATCACCGATGAAACCGCCCTGAAAATTGCAATGGGAGCCGGGCTTACCGAATCCAGGGCAAAAGAAACGTTTAAAGCATCTAAAAAGAAGGTAGCAGAGATTGAATGGTTGTGAACTGCGGATTTTCTGCAACATATGCAAAAGCTTGATTTATCTCTACCTTAAAATTCAAACCATTCATACAATTGGATAATGGACAATGTTAACTTTCATATTCACATATTAACTTTTTTAAATTAGTTGGGCACGCATTGGCTTTAAAGATGTTATTTTATCCCATAGGACTTACGCATTCGAGGTATAAAATCAAATGCAATAACTATCATTGATTTAAATTAAGCTTTAGATATTTAACGGCTGAATGCTAATGTTTTTCAGTTCAAGTGTGTAAGTCTTATCTCAATTATAGAACCAAATTTAATTTTAAGACATGCTCTAAGAGATTCTCGAGAGATTCAAACCTTTTCTTTAGAGCTGCAGGCGGCATCATGAGCATCTTTTTAGAAAGATGGACTTTATGGTGGTCTGGTTAATATTTTTTGGAAGCTCTTCTGAAGAGTATCCTGCACCAATTTTCTGGTTTAAAAGGAGAGGATCTACATAGATATCAGTGGTTGATGCGCAGTTTAAGTAGTTACCTGCATAGTTATTGTACAAACAGTTATTTTCCAGCACAAAGGTATGTGTTTCAGGGAGATAATTAATCACTCCATACCCTGTTCCGTTAGGATCTTTATTACGTTGTTTGGTATTTGCGATAATATTATTGCGGACAATTGTTGTATATCCTGTATCTTTAGGTGAAAGGTCAATGTGACCTGAATTATTATATGTAGGATAAATGTGAGTGCCACCTGTAGGATACATGTGAACAATTGCACCATGATATACCCCATCAAAGGTATTGTTTTCGATGAGAGTATCGTAAAATCCGCTTGTCACTATACCTCCTACCCAGTCAATATGTGGATTTGTACCAGTCTTACGAAAGATATTGTGATAAATGTGGACATTCTTAGCCTCGTCCTTAGGATAAGACTTACAACAACCTATTAACCAGATTCCAGGCCCATAAGTATTTTGGATAGTATTATTATATATCTCTACATCGTTAACGACACCTGTTGTTTTCTCAATCAGAATTCCAGCGCCGCCTGCACTCCAGTGGTAAAAGGAGTCGATTTCATTATCATGGAGTTTTACATAGTTTGAGTTCCTTGATCTAAAACCGCTGTCAGTCCTGACGGTTATTTTATTGTTCCAGGCCTCTACATTCTGGCAATCTTCTGCAAAAAGACCATTATGCCCCGTTTTATATGCGGTGTTATTGTAAAACCGAATATTGTAACTACTGTCTACTTTCACCCCTTCTCCATGCCCATCATGCATGTACATATTGTGAACCTGAATGTCCGTGGAATTGAGGAAATGAATCATATTGTAATATCCGAGTCCTTTCTTTTTATCTAGATTATTGTCATGATTTCCGTCGATTTCAAATCCTTTTATAGTGACTCCGTGGATTTCGGTACTGTTAATTTGCGTTATCAGTGGCTTAAATACTGGCCAGTCCGCATTGTCTATAAGTCTAATTACGGCTGTAGGATCGCCTTCCAGGGTCGTATTATTTCCAATGAAAATACTATCCGAGATAACGTATGTATTCGGACCCTTCAAATAAACTGTCGTGAACTGCGGATTTTCTGCAACATGTGCAAGAGCTTGATTTATCTCTACCTGATCATCACTCCCATCACATGTGAATTTTTCACTTCCATCACCAGTTACCCACACAGTCTCATTTGACGGAATAAGAGGAGATATGGACTGTATGGTATGAAAAATGAATATTCCCAGTCCAATCAGGAAAATGAGATTTACAATGGAAAATCCTATTTTTTTCCAGTTTTGTCGTACGTACCTAAGATATTTTTCGTTCATTTTACCCCCTACTTTTAATTACAAACCCCAGTCTTGAAAAGATCTTGAGAGTGAATTCTTGATTGAACCTGATAAAATAAACGCATGGTTATTATTTTAAACTATATATTCAAGAGGATATTATGCTTAAGATTTTCAGTAAATTACCTCTAAATATACAGCTATATTCGGCAGCAAGCACATTAAAAAATATTGATGTTTGTTATTGTAGTTTTTTGTAGATACACTTGAAAATCAGTATCATAAGGACTAAGTATCTAATAGGATTTGGTTACATTGCAAATACTTCAGCAGATTTAAGTGATACCATGGTAATATATTAACATCAATCAATCCCTAATTTAACAGAGTCTGTTAATTAACTCAGTCTTTTGTCCCAAAAAATGCATTGCATCGACATGAAGTATTTCGAAAAAATGAAAAATGTCAAAAATCAAAAACACAAGATAGAACTTTGTTGTATGGAGAAAACAGAGGCATGAAGCCCATTTACATATTCTAAAATGCATGATTCTATCAAATTCGGGATCAATAACGGAGATTTTAGTTCTCTGAAAGGTTAGAGTAAAGTTTTAATGATGTCTACTGACTCAGTGATAAAGGAAAGTGAGAGAAATGTAATTAGAACCACTTCAAAAATAAAAACTTGAAGTTATTTTTTTACTTATACCTATGCTTTTCTAAACTCAAGAGTTTCACCGCTTGTAGGAACAAGCAGAATTCCATCGATTACATCGCTATTCAATTAAAAAAGTTATAAGAAAAACATAGCTTTGTAAAAAATCAATAGAGAAAGCCTTAAAATGAGGGATATCGTTTTCAAGGTATTGTTAATACTATTTAATTAATATGTATTACTACAATTATTGAATTCTTTGTAATGTTTACTGCCTGTTGAAATTTGTAAACCTTAATTCTACCACATATAGGGATTAACTAATTCCAATGATCAACGCCCATGATTGCGTTTCTCAACAAGAGTTTCTAACTAAAGTCAAAATGTCCCCTTCCAATTTCCCGCTGAAATCAATATAACAAATTGATGTTTGGGTCTTCAGGTATCGAATTTGGAGAATAAGCAAAAAACAAAAAATGCACTCAAACTTACGCCCTATAGGGAATAAGTTTTGTCTGAAATTTCCATTTTGTTTCATACCACATTTTCGGTATCAAAAGAAGAGATATACCTTAACATAGAAAAAAGATCTGATGAAATTGAAAGTAATAGAAAGTAGAGGAAATGCATAATTTAGTTAGAAAACGAGGTCGAAAGAACTAATCATTGAATTGGCTTACCCCCTAAGCGAGACGGAGTTAAGGATGTAAAATTAAATTAGTGAGAGCAAATTAGTTCATGACATTGATTTTAAATCGACTATGAATGAAAAAATTAATATTTGTTTTTTTACTTTTTAGTTACATGAATCAAATGATAGCCGCTGGAAAATTATTTTACAAGTACCAGCCAATAAATAAATATCTATTTGAAAATTTAAAAAATAATCAATTATACTTCAAAAATCCATGTGAATTTAATGATCCTTTCGACAGTAAAATGAAAGGTTATTATAAAGGTTCAGAACAAAAGTGGAACGAACGCTTTTCTCATTTAATTGGAAATGATATCGATTTTCAAGAATGTATTAGGACAGATGTTCTTAAACTTGATGAAACTAATGGAGATCTAATTTTTGATGAGCAGTTGGTGAAAAAATATGTAAACAAGCTACCCTTAACTTATTGTCTTTGTGAAGAAAATAACAATATTTTGATGTGGAGTCACTATGCGGATGATCACACAGGAGTGTGTCTAAGTTTCAAATCGAAATATAAACCAAAGTTGCCAGATTATGAATATGTGTTAACATTGAACTCGGAATCTGCACCGATACGTAAAGTAGTGTATAATTACACAATACCAAGCCCAATAAACTTGATGGATAAAAGTGAATTTAAACAAGTGTATAAATTTTTCTTATCAAAGTTTCAAGGTTGGGGATATGAAAAAGAATACAGAATTGTATTACTAGAGCCAAATTCACAGAACATAAACGAATTCGAAAAAGATGAATTAGAAGGTGTTATTTTTGGATTAGATATAGATTATAAAGCTGCTGACGAAGTTCGCAGAATTATAGAAGAAAATTATTTGTTAAAAGGATTTAATGTAAACTTTTATAAAGCTGAACCTATTTCTGGTGAATACAAAATTCGGATTGTCAAAATAAAAAATATTGATTATTATATACGAGTTATAAAATATAAAGAGTTGGATAAGCATTTAAGAGAATGGGTACCTCATTATACGACAGATATTATGAGATAATAAATCCGCCATATAATTTTATTTATTATCGAGCCTATCCCAAAACTTCATCTAATATCATAATTACTGCTAACATTACAACTCCAAGGTATGATATTTCTTTGATTTCATATCTTGGAAATACTTTTTTACATGACTCTATCCAGCTAAAGAACCTATTTACTGCACTTTTTTTGTATTCTTCCTGATCTACCTTTATTGGTCTTCCTCTTTTCTTTTTCTTCTGATTTCTTTTGTTTACTGGCACATTGGACTTTATTCCTCTTTTTCGGCAGGAATATCCTTTGTATCTGTAAAGCAATGAGAAAGATCTATTTTCTTCAGATCATAACCTTTGTTTAAAAGTTCATTGAAAGTCTTCTGATAAGTACCGTGTTCACACAAATAGAGATGAAATCTATGTACTGTTGACTTAGAGCCATAGCGACAGGGAACGTCTTTCCATGCACAACCTGTCATAATTACGTACAAAATACCGTTCATTAACTTTCGCAGATCTGCACGTGGCCTTCCGGTATGTGATTTCTGTGGAGGAAGATAAGGTTTTATGAATTCCCATAGAACGTCATCGATTTCATGGAATGACATAAAAATAAATATATAATTTCAATATTATATTAGTTTCGGGATAGACTCCAGATCAAAAGTACAAAGGAATTACTAACGTTCGGAGTTCAGGTTCAATGACTTAGGGAGACGACCAGATATTAGAAGGTCTGTCTGGGCAATCTTTGTATGTTGGCTTGCCTATCCCTCAGTAAAATGTATTTTGTATGAAAACTCTGAATGATAACCCATAAGCTCTCCGGAAAAGTGCAGACTGGAAGATTTACGTTCTTGGGGATTTTACATAGATAATACCCTAAATAATGGGCTGAAACTGTCACAACTGCTTAATCCCACGAATTTGAAATCTATTTAATTGAATAGGTTTCCTCTGAACTGATTCCGGAAACTATATCTCTTCTTATGCCAATCTACTTTTAATTATTTTCAAGCCTTTCTATAAAATAAAGAGAAGATGGTTGGCTATGGATAAGCCTGATATAAAAATTTTAAGTTTCATGTTCTATTTATTGATAATTTTTTCAGTTTTTGCCTGTGTTGAGGAGAGAGACTTTTTGGCTATAAGATCTCCTTCTTCCGGAGATGAGGGTAAAGCTTTTTTCATCGTTAATGAAGAAGAATCGCAGTCAGAAAATTCTCTTTACGATAATGAACCGATTTATGAGGGTCAAAATACAGGTGTACCGGCTTCCGGATTAATTGATCCCGAAACAGGAAAGGATGTTCCGGGTCCCAGCTACATAATTTCTCTGGCAGTTTTCGGGCTGGCTTATTGCCTGAAAATATACAAAAAATGAAAGTAACTGCTCAGGGTATAGTTAATGGCGATCTTTTGAGCGCCGCTAGACTACTACCCACAACAGACGAATTATTTTTATGATTTTGAAAGAGAAAAGGAAATTTTGTTAAGACAACTTCCTTAAAAGAGTTACTTATTTTTGGCTAGGGCAACTTCCAATAAATGGTTTTGCGTAAATTATACACTAGCGTACAAAAAATTCACGTTACCTATATCCCAAAATTTGGTGCGGGGAGTAGGATTTGACCCACGAATATCCTCGTAAACAGATCATAAGTCCGATGTCTTTGACATGGCTCGGCAAATATCGCACATTGGTGAGAATTTTTAAGAAATGTCTTTCTCTGCCTTACTCTTAATTTGGGGCTCTTCATTGTTTCGATGGGTAATTTACATCCATTTCCTAGATGAGAGTAACGAGTATAATATTAGAACCCATTTGTTGTTGAAAATCAAATTCAAGTTCGATGGTTCCCATTTTGACCGACCAACTTTCTAACTAAGGAATTATTTTCAACCCACAAAAAACAGCGAAGAGCAAAAATTGAAGCCCATCACTCGATTCCTGGCCACAACTCAAAAGAGGTGTATGGATCAGAAAAATATAAACTAAAACAGAATCTAAAAGATAACGAAAAAATTATAATGAGTTTAGTGCGGGAGAAGGGATTCGAACCCCTGAACGTCTGCACGAACAGATCTTGAGTCTGCCACCGTTGACCGCTTGGTTACTCCCGCATTTTATGGAATCCAATAAGGTAACGATATAACTAACATATAAAGCTAATCCTATCAATAGGCTAATCCTGTAATTTAAATTTCAAAAACATTGTCATTATTTTTATTATTTTTTCGACTTCAGAATTTAGTTTTATCGGATCTGGAAGTATCTTCTCCTGAACTATTTACATGAACCCAGTCAAGATACTCCTGTTCTCCTTCGATTCCCCAGAATTCGATTGCAGGCAGCTCATATGTATGTAACGATTTTACAAGCCTTGTGATCTCTTCGAAGCGTGAAGAATCGGTTTTTACAAACAGGGCGATCTCATTACCTTCTTCAATCTTTTCCTTCCAGCGGTAAACCGAAGATACTGGAAACATATTCACGCAGGCTGCAAGCCTCTTTGCAACCAGTTCTCTTGCAATTTCTGATGCATTCTCCATATTTCCGGCAGTAATATATACAATTCCAAGCATAGGCGTCAACATCGGTTAACTATTAATTAATTTTTTTATAGCTTTTTTAGTTTTTCTATTATCATTCTACTTTATATTTCTATTATCATTAGACTGTATCAGGAACTATTTTCATTCGTTTTCTATTTTTAATATTTATTATTATTTCCGAAATAGCGGCTAATTTTAATATTTAAACTTCAGCTTCATCCCGCAGAAGGGACAGAAATTAGGGGCAATGGAGAGCTTCAGATTCCTGGAGCAATACGGGCAGGATAATCTGATTCCTTTTTTTTCTAGAGGGCCAAAGTTTTGAGGGGTTCTGGATTCCTCAGTTTCTCCAAAAGAAACTGCGAGTTCCAACTCTTTCAGAGAATTAGTATTGTGTATATTTTCAAAAAGGTTCTCAGTTTCTATTCTAGCTTCAGCATTATCACCTAGAAGGCAGTTCCTTAGAACCGGAGCTTCATCAGGGGTTTCTACCTTATTGGGGGCTCTTACCTGCAACGGATGCGATTTATTAATTCTTTCGAGAGCTTTCAATGCAGCTTTTCGTACGGAAGTATCTGGATTTTCAGTAGCTCTGACAAGCCCTGAAACTGCCTCCTGTGTACCTATTTTCTCAAGTGAACAAATCACAACTTTCTGTATCAAACTGTCAGGATCTTCAAGGACCTTTATCAGTTCCGGAACAGCCTGTTGTGCTTTGACATCTCCGAGCGCTGAAGCTGCAGCTTCTCTAACTGCCCCTCTGGAGTCATAAAGAGCTTTTAATAGACCCGAAACAGCCTCAGGAGTGCCTGATGTTCCAAGGCCCACAACTGCAGATTCCCTGACTGAACTATCAGGGTCACTAAGAGCCTTCACGAGGCCTTTGACGGCTTCAGGTGTCCCACTTTTTCCAAGAGCGCAGGTAATCGCCTTCCTTACTGAATTATCATATATATCAAAAGCTTTAACCAATCCCAGGGCTGCTTCGGGAGAACCTATATCACCCAGGGCATCTGCAGCACGGTTTCTTAGATACCAGTCAGGATCATCCAGGGCTTTCAAAAGTCCTGAGACTGCATCAGGTGTCCCTATCTTCCAGAGGGCCTCAATTGAAATTTTTCTTACATCTCTACTGGAAGCTTCCAGCGCCCTGACGAGCACAGGTACTGAAGTTGACGCACTTAGAATCTTGCAAAGAGCCTCTGACGCAGCTTCCTGTATAGGCTGCCTCGGGTCCCTGAGTGTTTTCATCAGTTCGTCAAGTACATCCGATTTGCCTCTTTTTCCCAGCGTTTCGGCTGCTTGCTGCCTTACTTTGTTATCCGAACTTTCAATTGCCTTTACCAGGCAGAGAGCAGCTTCATAAGTGTCGATTTTCCCAAGCGCTATTATTGAAATCCTTTTCAGCGAATCATCCGGATAAGTAAGGGCTTTCTCAAGGCCATAAACGGCTTCTCTGGAACCCATTTTCATCAGAGATTTTACTGCTTCCTTCTGAACAAACTTATCCCTGTCCCCGAACCCTTTAATGATTCCTGAGATCGCTTCAGATGTGCCTATTTTTTCAAGGGAAGCAATTGCAGTCTTTTTAACAGGGCTGTCAGGATCATCAAGAGCCTTTACAAGGCCCAGAACAGCGCCCAGCGTATTGAATTTTCCAAGGGCTTCTGCAGCAGCATCTCTTACCTTTGAGTTTGAGTCTTCCAGTGCTTCAATCAGGGCAGGTAAAGCATCGGGATCTCCTATTTTTCCAAGTTCTTCTGCAGCAGTTGCTCTGTTTCCTGCAAAAACAGAACGTTCCAATTTTTTTATCATATTTTTTGTATTTTCATCCATTTTCCTTCCCCCATTTGTATAAAGATTTCCCCAGACTAACATCAAAACAAAATATTTTATTAGTTTACAGGCTTATCAACTTAAAATAAATAGAATGTCTTTCAACATGTTAAATCTAAAATTGGCGCTTTCATCCAGAGGTCTTTTAATACCGTTGCCTTGTAATTCTTTTACAGTGGGACCCATCGATTTAAATTAGGGCTTGAAAAGTTGCAAATCCTACCTATTTATACCATATAAACTCAGCTCTTAACATTGTGCATTTTTAAATATATTACATTCTAAGATATATGAAAGTTTAGATTGTGAACAGTAAACAATATATAAATGTTAGTTCCAGTGACCTTTCGAGGAAAGGCAAATCAGAGAAATAAATAAAGATAAATCAAAGGGAAGTAGCATTGCTATCAATCCGCCCACTTAAAAGTGAATTGTCTTTGCTGAAAAAAGATTGAAAAATTGGTTGGCCCTTTTTTAAGTAAGTTGGTATACTTTTTGTGATATAACCCAGGGGACGAACAAGTTCCAGACTGAAGTACCTCAAATACAGGCATATATGCAAATATTGATTCCCATGAAATTTGAAGCACCGGTTAGTGATACAATCCATATATGTTACATATAATTTTTTTTTGAATTTATGGCATTTCTGCTGAGCAGAATTTACCAGGAGTCATTACCTGGTGATAAGATTTGATTCCTGATCTATTTAAACATAATATTTATATCATTTATATTTTTTTATCTTTTTTCAAATAAAAATAGAAATGTCTATATATCTTATAATCTTCACAATGTTAATGGAGGACCTTTATGAAATTTAACAAGCAGATCTTTATAATTCTCATTTTATCCTTTTTAGTGTCCTTTGCCGCTAGCGGGTGTATCTCCCAGGGCGAAGGAGCAAAAGAGCAAAATACAAAAGAAGTACCTGCGGCTCAGTTTTCGAATATCAGGGAAAATCCAGTAACACCATGGAACTCTAAACCTACAGCACCTGTGATCGATTCCACAGCCTATGTTGATCCCCAGGCTTCAGTCATAGGAAATGTGAAAATAGGTGCCAATGTTATGATTTCCCCTATGGCATCTATCCGCAGTGATGAAGGAATGCCAATTTTAGTAGGGAATGATAGCAATGTCCAGGATGGAGTTGTGCTCCACGCCCTTGAGACAATTGACGAGGAAGGTGAGCCTGTCGAAAAGAACATTGTTGAAGTTGGCGGCGAAAAATACGCGGTGTATATAGGAGAAAATGTTTCTCTTGCCCATCAGTCCCAGATCCACGGTCCGGCTTCTGTAGGTAATGATACCTTTATCGGAATGCAAGCTTTCGTTTTCAAGGCGAAAGTGGGAAACAACTGTGTACTTGAGCCCACATCAGCAGCAATTGGCGTAACAATTCCTGACGGCAGGTATATTCCCGCAGGCACGGTTATCACTTCCCAGGCAGAAGCCGATAAGCTGCCAGAAGTTACCGAAGACTATGCATACAGGCACACGAATGAAGCCGTAATATATGTAAACGTCAACCTGGCAGAAGGGTACAATAAAGCTGCATGATTAAGGATGAGGTTGCAGCAAAGGAAAACAATAATTCAAATTTAATTCAAATCAAAAATTTATAACTTTCTCCTTGCCCGGATTTCTATCTTCCTCCGGGTAAATTTCTCTTTTGCTTCAATTTTCCTTACCTAAATTCACAATATTATTTTCCAGCTAATTTCTTAGGATTCGTCGTTTAATTTAGAGAGTCTATCCCAAAACTCCGTTTAATCTCATTATTGCTGCTAACATTACAACTCCCAAATAGGATGTCTCTTTGATTTCAAATCTTGAAAATACTTTCTTACATGACTCTATCCAGCTAAAGAACCTCTCTACTGTACATTTTTTTGTATTCTTCCTGATCTACCTTTATTGGTCGTCCTCTCTTCTTATTCTTCTGATTCCTTTTGTTTACTGGTATATTGGACTTTATTCTTTTTTTTCGGCAGGAACATCCTTTGTATCAATAAAGCAATGAGAAAGATCTATTTTCTTCAAATCATAACCTTTGTTTAAAAGTTCATTGAAAATCTTCTGATAAGTGCTGTGTTCATACAAATAGAATAGTTTAGAAGAAGAAAACACGATTATTGTTAATTAACAGCAGTTTTCCTTCCTAAAATTTAAATGGAATTTTTGAAGTGTATATAAAGATAATT